>DATFNI010000474.1:0-4187 GCA_035266485.1 Balneolales bacterium | reverse complement strand
TCCTATGCCGGCGATTGAAGTCATTGAATCATTGCCTGGCCTCACTTTTTCAAAGGCAGGCAAGGCAACCAGTACCCGTTGACAGGATATTGGGTAGTCTGATTTACGAGGTTTTCAGGGAACAATTGTACCTATGTTATGTAAACGCTTTAGTTCCAATTTGGTTATTTATACTCGTTCTAAGATTTTTTCAATACTGATAAAAAGCACTGTTTATGGTGATATGAATAGGATTTTTGCAATGAAAGAAAATCTCTTAAAATCTTTCATGAAAGAAATTGTAAGAAAATGAATTTCTTTTTGAATAGGAAGTTGCATAAAATGGGCGCGGATATAAATAAAGTAAAAATAACAGATTGTTTATTTTTATCTAAGTTGGTTATAGAGAGTATATAGGTTCGTTTTTGGGGTTAAGACGGTAATGATTCTGTAAATGGGTTATGAAAGGAATGGCAAAAATCGATAAAACTTGTATAAAAAACGTTACTATAACTCTTTCGATTTTTAAGGATTGGAGCGTATAGTGATAGGTGGAGGAGAAGGGCTAATCAAATGATTTCTGAAAGGGACTAAGTGATGGAAATGCTGTAAAAAAACGAATAATCTAATATTAATATTTGATTATCTTTTGACGCTCAGAATGTTATTCAATTAAGAGAATGGATAGAAATTAATGATGATGTAGTGGATCTTTCGAAGAAAAAAAAATGTTATTTCCAAAATGTTAACGATAGCATCTAGAATGAGGATAAAAATTACGATGTGTAATAGTTTATGTATTTATACAATTATAATTAAATAAATTAATAATTATTTATATTAATCATAATATATTTATGATAACCTAAGTAATAACGCCTGCACATTTTGGGAAAATCCATTTTTGCTTCCCGTTTTTAATGCAACTTATTGCAAAAAATGAAATCATTCTCTAACATTCCGGATACAAGTTTATCTCCATAGTCGTAGATACAATAACCAGGGAGGCTAAGAATGAAAAGGTGGAAACATGCAATATTGTTACTTACCACTTTAATGTTTTCTGTGACCATTGCCACGACGGCATGGGCACAAAATACAATTACAGGAAAAGTTACTGCAAAATCTGATGGGAGCGCTTTACCAGGAGTAAATATCCTGGTGAAGGGTACGACCTCAGGTACGGCAACCGCTCCCAACGGGAGTTACACAGTAAATGTACCCTCGATGCAGGATACACTGGTATTCTCATATATCGGGTATAAATCACAAGTCATACCAATCAACGGACGATCGACGATCGATGTCGTACTTGAATCAGAAACGTACGGTGGTCAGGAATTGGTTGTTGTGGGTTACGGTACACAAGAAAAGAAATCGATTACCGGCTCGGTGAGTAGCGTCAGCTCAAAAGATTTCAGACAGGGACTGGTAAACAACCCTATGGATCTGATCCAGGGTAAAGTGGCCGGGTTGTCTATCACTAAACCGGGAAGCAATCCCAACCAAAGCCCGACTATCCGGCTCAGGGGTCTTTCCACCTTAGGGGGCAATACCGAACCGTTGATTGTGGTTGACGGTGTTCCGGGAGCTTCCCTGAGTAGTATTGATCCAAACGACATTAAGTCGATCAATGTGCTGAAAGATGCCTCGGCTTCTGCCATTTATGGAACACGGGCAGCGAGCGGTGTTATTCTCATCACTACCAAATCTGGTACGATAGGCGGTAAGGGCGGGAAACCAACTTTTAATATGGAATACAACGGATCGACCTCAATAAATACCCCTTACCGGATGCCAAAAGTACTGAGCTCGAAACAATATCTTGCACTGCTCCAGCAGTATGACCCTGCAGCCGCGTCCAAGTTGAACCATGGATCAACAACCGACTGGCTGAAGGCGATTACACAGACAGGGTTTAATACTGTTCAAGATTTTGCTGTTTCCGGCGGATCGGATCAAACGGCCTATCGTGCGTCGATCAATTATCGTGATGTACAGGGTATTCAAAAAGGTACCGGTTTCAAGCAATTGAACGGCATGCTTCATATTACACAATATGCCCTTAATAATAACCTTACTGTTAAAATGAACCTGTCTGCGAACAGCACGAACAGGGACATCGGGATGCCGGATGCTTTCCGTTATGCCACCATTTATAACCCGACCTCACCGATTAAAGGCGGAGCTAACGCGGCCACGTACGGGGGATATTGGCAGAACAACCTGTTCGACTATTTTAACCCGGTCGCCATGATCCAGCAGGATGTTCAAAAAGGAACCGACCGGCTGTTAAGCGGCAGCCTGCAGGGATCATATGATTTCTCACAATTGGTGCCGGGGTTAAGTTTGTCGGCCATGTATTCCGAACAGCGTACCGCCAATAACCATTATCAGTATTATCCTTCCACAGATCCTTTCCGCGGGTACAATTTGCACGGTCTGTCCATTATCAATAATGATAACGCAGACAACGTACTTTTTCAGTCTATAGCCCACTACCAGCACTCGATCACTGGTAAACTGAATGTGGAAGCCCTCGCCGGCTATCAATGGCAGCAGTTTACATACGATGGACAGTATATTTATACAGGAAACTATCTGACCGACAGCTTCTTATATAATAACTTAGGTGGTTCACAAAATATAAAAGACGGACTGACAACCCTGACTTCTTATAAAAATTCAAATAAAGATATAGCGTTCTTTGGTCGTTTGAATTTGAACTACGGCAATATCTTCTTCCTGCAGGGAAGCTTGCGGCACGAAGGTTCGACACAGTTTGGAGCCAATAATAAATGGGGAAATTTCCCCGGAGGTAGTTTCGGAGTCGAGCTCACCAACCTGGTGAACCTGCCCCATTATTTTAACAGCGTGAAACCACGTGTTGGATATGGGGTTACAGGGAATACACCTCCGCAAAGTTATCTGTCTCTGCCACTGCTTGGGCCGACAGGACAAAGCTACCTGTTAAATGGCCAGTGGATACCCAGTTACGGGCCGACACAGAATCCCAATCCCAATCTGAAGTGGGAAACAAAGCGGGAACTGGATATTGGTCTCGATATTGCAATGTGGGACTCCAGGCTGCAGGCATCATTCGATTACTACACCGATAAGACCAAGGACCTGATCTATCAGGCAACGGTCCCGGTCCCGCCAAACTTTTCATCCAACGAATGGATCAATATCGGTGACCTTGCCAATAAAGGCTTCGAAGGTACTATCAGTTATGATGTAATACGGGGATCAAGCTTCTCATGGACGAGTAATGCAAACTTTTCTGTCCCCCAGAGAACAAAGCTTGTAAAACTGTCCAACAGCCTGTACAGCTTCGGGAAAGTACAGGAACAGGATAACCTGGGATCACCGGGTCAGAATGGCACCACTCTGGTAAAAATCGCAGAAGGTGAGGCCCTTGGCCAGCTTATTGGATACGTTTTTCAAGGGGTAAATCCTGACGGTACCTGGAAGTTCAAGGATGTGAACGGGGATGGCGTAATTAACCAGAGTGACCGGGTAGTGATTGGTAACGGATTGCCCACCTTCGATTTCGGATTCGGCAATAACTTCCGCTACCAAAACTGGAGTCTGAATATTCATATAACCGGGACCTTTGGCCACGATTTATTAAATACCTTCCGGGCCTTTTATTCCGACCCGGCAATTCCGTCTCTCGAGTCGTACAATGCGCTTACTTCGTCTCTTGATCCTGTACTTAAAGGACTCAACGTCCCTCCGACATTGTCCAGCTATGATGTACAGAAGGCAAGTTACGTGAAAGTGGATAACGTTACACTGGGGTATAGCTTCCCGATGAAAGCCGGTTTCCCCGTCCAGTCGTTACGACTCTATCTGACGGGCCAAAACCTGTGGACCTTTACCAACTACACTGGGCCGGATCCCACACCACAATTAACCGATGTGGGTAATTCCGACAACGGTGGCTTTCCTGCTTATGCCAACAATCCCAACCCACTCTGGATTGGTATCGCCCGGAGAAATACCTGGTTTTCCGCCCGGGAGATTACCTTCGGCGTGGATATCAAGTTTTAAAGAGTTTTTAATCTAAAAATGAAGGTATTAACAATGATTAGAAGGAAAACATCTTTTGTATCGATTGGGTTGGCGCTTGCTCTTTTGATAGTGGCAGGGTCCTGTACCAACCTCACAGAGAAGCCGTACGATACGGTCACGACGAACAATTT
>DATFNI010000473.1:0-7568 GCA_035266485.1 Balneolales bacterium | reverse complement strand
AGTCTGAGTTTTAATGAACCATGGTTCAACGGGCGTCCGGTATCTTTAGGGTTTAATACATCCTACAGTCTGTATAAGTATACCGATTACTATACCAATATGCCCAGCAGGGACGAAGTGTTAGCCCTGGGTGTTTCATCGAGCAGACAATTAACGTGGCCGGATGATTATTTTTCACAAACAACCAGCCTGCAATTCCAAAAGTATAATGTTCAGGGTTCCTACTACAATGATAACGGGAAACTGTCAACACTGACACTTTCAGAGACCATTGCCAGGAATTCATTGGACAACTATTTGAATCCGACACGCGGTTCTAAACTCTCGTTAACTGCGGAATTAGCTCCACCACTTGCGGGATTATCGCAATATTATAAGATCCTCTTCAAGTACCAGCACCATATGCCCGTCGTTGGCAAGCTGACTTTTACAAACAGTATGGAACTTGGGCATATGGGGTATTTCGGAAGCAGAAACCAGAGTCCTTTTGAGCGATTCTATCTGGGTGGTACCCCGCTTCAGCAGCAACAGACATTCACGAGGGATAACATCGATCTGCGTGGATACCCGGGAGGGTACAATGGGTCCATCTCACCTTTCGTAAATGGATTGCCGGTCGGGGGTACTATGTATATCAAATACTACTCAGAAATGCGTTATCCGGTGGTAAGTAATGAACAGGTGCAGTTGATTCCCTATATTTTCGCAGCAGGTGGCAATGCTTATCTTGGTTTCAATAATTTTGATCCTTTTAAAATTAAGCGTTCCGCCGGTTTCGGACTCCGTATCTTCCTACCGATTCTTGGCATGGTGGATCTGAGTTATGGGTACCGTTTCGATGGTATTCCGAATACAAGTGTAAAACCGGGGCAATGGGAGTTTCTGTTTAACATAGGTCCTTCATTCTGATGAAACGTGCATTTACTTTCGGTCTTTTCAGTTTGACGATAGCAATGGTAGGTGTATCTTCAACTTTAGCACAGCAGAAGATAGGATACATCGACTCCGACTATATTATGTCCAAAATCCCGGAGTATTCGGGGATAAAAGAGCGGCTCGATCTGATGAGTAAGGATTGGAAGAAACAGGTCGACAAGATGGATCAACAAATCGCTCAAATGAAAAGCGACTATAAGGCCAAAGAGATACTGTATACCCCGGAAGTAAGAAAGCAAAAACAACAGGAAATACAGGATAAGATTCAGGAAAAGAATAATTTTCTTGATTCGAAATTCGGTCCAAATGGAGAATATTATCAGAAACAGAAGGAATTGCTCCAGCCTTTACAACAAAAAATTCTCAAGGCCGTTAATACAGTCGCACAAGAGGAAGGATACGATTACGTCTTTGACAGGTCGGGAGACTATCTGTTTGTTTATACTCGTCCGGAATGGAATTTAAGTGACAAGATCCTTCAGGAAATGGGAATTCAAGTGGAACAAACAGGCAATTGAAAAGAAAAGTTCCTATACTCTCACTTATTTTATTTCAACAACCAAAAACAAGTCGATTTTTTTATGTATCGAAAAACACTATTCCTGTTTGGGATTTTGCTGATCATCGGTCCGGGATTAGTTCAGGCCCAACAATTACGCATAGGCTTTATGAATCCTCAGGAAGTTCTCGATTCTTTACCGGCAACCGCTGCTGTGCAAAAGAAACTGAACGATTATCTGCAGCAAAAACAAATTGACTATCAGCAAAAGGTTAAGGACTACCAAAAGCAGATAACCGATTATCAAAACAAAAAGGCGACTCTTAGCCAGGCTGAGGATCAGAAAGAGCAGGCACATTTAGGTCAGCTTTCCCAGCAGTTGCAGCAATATCAACAAAGTGCTCAATCGGAATTACAGCAAAAACGTCAACAGTTGCTTGGGCCGATACTTGATGATATTCAAAGCGCCATTAAAGAGGTTGCTCAGGATATGAAACTGGATTTTGTGGTGAATAAAGAAACCCAGGATGGCAGCCAGATCCTCATGTATACGTCAGAAAGCAGTAAAAAGAACCTCGACATCACCCAAAAGGTAATTGATAAATTAACACAATAGGCTAAAGTTATGATGAAGCGCGTATTCTCAGTTTCACTCGTTACTCTTGTACTGTGTGTTTGGGGTGCCACAGCAAATGCCCAGCAACTTAAAATAGGGTACGTTGACCCCCAGACTATTTTGAGTAAGATGCCGGATATGGCTGCAGTACAGAAGAAATTGCAAAATTTTCAGGATAAGTTGCGTCAGCAACTTTCACAAAAACGGGCTGATTTACAGCAACAAGTACAGCAATTTCAGCAAAAATCAGCTGTAATTTCTGATGTCGCCAAAAAACAGGAACAGGCACACCTCGACAGCTTGAATCAGCAGATTGGTCAATTACAGCAGGAATATTCAAACGAACTTCAAAACAGGCAACAGCAACTGATGAGCCCTATCCTCGACAAGGTGCAGAAAGCCATAAATGAGGTGGCTAAGAGTATGGACCTGACCTATGTGTTTAACACGGTTACGGGAAACGGCGATTATATCATCCTGTATGCCTCTGATCAAGCTCAACAAAAATATGATATCACACAGAAAGTGATGGATAAGCTGAATCTGTAGAAAGAAAATAGCTACGATTTATTTTATGTGACCGGCCTTTGTGTTGTACAAGGGCCGGTTTTTTTATGCCATCTTTTGTCAGGGATTCGTATCCTTCTTCCGGATGTTATCTGAATAGCCTGGGAAATAGTAACAAAGTAAGAATGATGAGTGTACGTGAAGTAAAGTGGGGCATCATTGGTTGTGGTGATGTTACAGAGGTTAAAAGCGGGCCCGCATTTAATAAAGTTCCTGGTTCAAGCCTGGTGGCTGTCATGCGTCGCAATGCAGACAAAGCAGCGGACTACGCCCGAAGGCATAATGTACCCAGGTGGTATAATGACGTCAATGAGCTGATCAATGATCCCGGGGTCAATGCTGTTTATGTTGCCACGCCGCCACAGACGCATGCTGCGTATACCAGACTGGCCCTTGAGGCGGGCAAACCGGTATATGTGGAAAAACCAATGGGTATGGATGCGGGGGAGTGTGAACAAATGGTCAGGGTAAGTGAGGAAAAAGGGTTACCACTGTTTGTCGCATACTACCGGCGCGCTTTACCTTATTTCCTGAAAGTTAAGGAATTAGTTGATTCCGGAAGTATCGGTGATGTTAAACTTGTGAATCTGAAGCTCTTATGGCCTGCCAAACCTGAAGAACGTGTGGGTAACCCGGGTTGGCGTGTCAATCCGGATATTTCAGGCGGGGGACATTTCCATGATCTCGCATCCCATCAGATTGATTTTCTTGATTATCTGTTAGGACCTGTCAAAACTGCAGTTGGCGTCAACACCAATCAAGCATCACTGTATGTGGCAGACGACATTGTCTCGGCGAGCCTTGAATTTGAATCGGGGGTAATTGGCAATGGAGTCTGGTGCTTCACAGTTTCACCAGAGCAGATAAGCGAGAACACAGAAATAATTGGCAGCAAAGGCAGGATCATGTTTTCATTCTTCAGTGATAATAAAATCAGGCTGGAGAAAGAGACTGACATGGAAGAATTTGAGATAGCCCACCCCGATCATGTGCAACAACCTCTGATTGAGCAAGTCGTCAGCGAATTACTAGGATTGGGGAAGTGCGTGAGTACAGGCAAAACAGGGTTGCGAGCAACGAGGATTATGGATCAAATTCTCGACAGATCCTGAACACAGGGTTAAGCTTGCACAAAAAAAGAGAAAGGCTTTAACCCTTAATAATGAGGATCGGAATATTTAATCGAGCCGTTTGGTTCTGTTTCGCATATAATCCTGGAATACATATCCCCCAAGCTTATCCAGGGAAGCATAGTAAGCGCGACCGCGATTGGCTTCGGTAAGCTTCCTGACAAAATTTTGCAGATACGGATCTCTTGCTATCATGAATGTGGTAATGGAAATCTGTTCGCGCCTGCATTTTACGGCCTCATCCAAAACCTTGTTTACAATACGCCGGTCCAGTCCAAAGCTGTTTTTGTACATTTTGCCGTTGTGAATCATGCAGGATGGTTTACCATCAGTGATCATGAAAATTTGTTTGTTGGCATGTTTGCGATGCTGCAGGGTACTTCTGGCCAATTCAAGGGCGGCTTTTGTATTGGTGTGATAAGGTCCGACCTGTAGATACGGGAGATCTTTTAGTTGAACTTGCCACGCCTCATTTCCAAAAGCAATGATATCGAGAGAATCTTTTTCGAACTGATTCATGATCAGCTCCGCCAGAGCAAGTGCTACTTTTCGAGCCGGGGTGATTCTGTCTTCACCGTATAGCACCATAGAGTGGCTCAGATCGATGCATAGGGCGGTGGCTACGGTTGAGTAATGATTCTGTTCGTATATCCGGAGATCGTCTTCCTGAAGAGAAAATTGGTCAAGCGTACTGTGCTTCAGTGAATTGAGGATCGTTCCGGTCGCATCCATATTGTGGATATCATCACCAAATTGCCAGTTCCGTGATTCAGGTTCTCTTTCGAGTCCTTTACCGCTAAAATTAGTACGATGGTTGCCCAATCCATTTTGTTTTACCCCCCGGAAAATTTCTTCGAGGGATCGTTGCCTGAGTCCTCTTTCTGCCTTAGCTGTGAGAATTATCTGTCCTGTCTTGTTATCATCGTTAAGATATCCCCTCTCTTTCAGTTCATCGATAAAATCAGACACAGAATACCCCTCGGCATCGTCTGTTAATCCATATTCCTTATCAAGATCAGTTAACCAACGCAACGCCTGGGCTACATCACCACCACTAATCAAGAGCAACTGATCGAAAATATCTTTCAGACGATCAAAAATACTGCCATTGTTTTGCCGTCGCCGGGGGTCCCACTTTAGATATTGAACATGCATATAGTCAAACTTTTATTACATCTTCACAACGAGATGAAGGGGTAAATAATTTCACGGACCCCTATGATTTGGTACTTTTCGTCTGAACCATTTTTTTTAAAACGGGCAGTATCGGATGATTACAAAAAGGATGTACGATTTTGAAGAACGGTTATGGAATGAAGGCTATCGAAACGTGATTGGACTGGATGAGGTCGGCAGGGGGTGCCTGGCCGGCCCTGTCGTCGCCGCTGGTGTCATTCTCAATCTTAACAGAGATCGTATAGAGGGGCTGAGGGACAGCAAAAAACTGACCGCGGCCGAGCGCCAGCGTTTAGCAGGTATCATCAAGAAAAACGCAACGGGCTGGATAATCAAGGAGGGGTCTGTGGAGGAAATCAGGGAACATAATATTCTGTGGGCATCACTGCTGACGATGCAAAAATGTGTTGATCAGATTGATCCATCCCCCGATTACCTTCTGGTTGATGGCAACCGCTACCTGGATACTTTGACGCCGGTGAACTGTATTGTAAAAGGCGACGACCGTTCGGCATCCATTGCAGCAGCTTCCATCCTGGCCAAAGTGTACCGCGACGAGCTAATGCATAAGCTACATGAAGACTATCCGTGCTATGGCTGGGATTCGAATGTTGGTTATCCCACGAGACAGCATTTTGAGGGTTTAAAAAGATTCGGCTATACGCAATATCACCGGACGGGATTTAATCTGCGGACGGATAAGGTGTTCGAAGAACGAGATCTAGAGAATAGGGGCGTAAGGGAATAAGTCATGCAATGGTCATTTGGTGGTTATTCATCTGAAATGTCCAAGATTAAATTCGTTCTTTCCCAGAGAATTGGCAACAACTGAATGACTATTGAGTGACTACAAAATGACAGTTAAGCTAAGTGACTATGAGTCATTCCGGTCAGGCAAAGATACTAAACTCGCGGTCGTACAAAGCCAGGTTGATACATATGGCAAGCATGAGTGTGCTTGAGAGGTATGCTGACCCGCCATAAGAAATAAATGGTAACGGTACGCCTATCACAGGCAGAATACCCATGGCACTTCCAATATTAATAAACATATGTATGAAGAAGATGGCTGCTACCCCCACAATGACAAGTTGTGCAAACGGGTGCTTCTGCTCACCGGCATTGTTTAGCAGTCGCAGCAGAAGAAGAATAAATATGACGAGAACGGTTGCACCGCCTACAAATCCAAATTCTTCACCGATAACGCAAAAAATGAAATCAGTCCATTGTTCCGGAAGGAACCGAAGCTGGGTTTGCGTTCCTTTCATGAACCCTTTGCCAGTAAAACCCCCTGAACCGATGGCTGTTTTTGCCTGAATCACATTCCAGCCGGCTCCATGCGGATCAAATGATGGATTGGTGAAAGCCTCGATACGTGCCCTCTGGTGCGGCTGCAACACTTTAAGCAACGCTATTTGCACACCGCCTACAATAAGAAGGCCGCAAACAAGCGCGGTGATTGTGAGCCATAGCCGCTTCTGGACGAAGAAAATCATTATGGTCAGTATGCCTGCCGCGAGTAATCCCCAGTACCAGTGAAGGATAGCAAAATAGCCAATAATAGCCGGTGAGATCATGAATAGGGAGATTCCGCGTGGTAGTCCTGACCAGAACAGCATAATTGGGATGAGAGATAGCAGGATGAGTGCCGTGCCGGTATCATTTTGCAGGATGGTGAGCACAGTAGGTACCAGAATGATGCCTACGGCTACGAGCGCCGATCCCAACCGTTCAGCAGAAATATCACGCCGGCTGGAAAGATAATTGGCAACGGCCAGGATAGTGGTCAGTTTTGTCAGCTCACTTACCTGAAAGCTGATGCCTGCAAACGAGATCCAGCTACGTGCGCCGTTTACCTGGACACCGAACATCAGGGTAGCTACCATCAGAAGCAAACTGAATCCGTACAGGAAATAGGACAACTGTTGAAAGGTACGGGGAGCCGTAAACTGGGTAAGAACTAAAATAAGCAGGGCTATCCCAACCCAGACCAACTGTTTCGTAAAATTCGATTGTATGTGACCCGGCAAAAACCGTGCAACCGGACCTTGCGTGGCACTGTAAATAGCCACAAGCCCGATGGCTGTGAGGGCTACCCAGCTCAGTATCAATACCCAGTCGATATTTCTGTACCAATTCATTCTTCGCTACCCGTGGTGTCGTATTTGTCGGGTTTAAAGTTTACCATTCGTTTAAATAGTTGCTTCTGTTCGACTTTCCCCGTCAGATATTTTTCGATAAGCAATGTCGAAATGGGTACGGCCGAGGCGGATCCAAAGCCGGCATTTTCGACTAATACCGCCATAGCTATGCGCGGGTGCTTATATGGGGCAAAGCTGATGAACCAGGCATGGTCGTTACCGTGTGGATTCTGCGCCGTGCCGGTTTTTCCTGCAATCTGAATACCTTTAATATTGGCATACCATCTGGCTGTTCCCTCGGTAACCACCTTTCTCATTGCGGATTTAACGATATCCAGGTCTTTTTCATTAACCCAGCCTATCTTGGTTTTCTCCGGATGAGTAATCAGCCACGTGTCGTTGGTTTTATGTATTGCCCGCACAATGTGAGGCTGTACGTGATAGCCTCCATTTGCAATCTCCGAGGTTACTTCAGCCATTTGCAGCGGTGATACGGATACAAC
>DATFNI010000472.1:0-11736 GCA_035266485.1 Balneolales bacterium | reverse complement strand
GGGTTCATGTATTCGGCATCACTAATATTCCCGTTCTTTTGGTAGGTGTAGGAAGCCCCAAAATTGCTCGTACTGTTTACATTGTTGATCGTCTTTATCCAGTCGCGAATATTGTAGGCATAACTTTCTCCTTTGCCACCCCGATAATTCACACTGGCTACTGATCCGGTCGGATTATACATATAGGTCACTTCGGCCGTACCCGGCTTGGTAGTGGTCGTACTTATGTAAACCGCAGTAAGCTGACCAAGCTGGTTGTAGTCATAGAACTGGTAAAGGGTCTGCCCGTCCACACTCACCCCGGTCTGGATAACCTGACTCTGCCAGTTGTAGGCGTAGGTGATGTGCGTGTCCCACTCCCTGTGGTTCCCGGTCCAGATCCATTTGTCCGATACCCGGCCTTCATTATCATAACTCATCACGCTCACCTGCCAGGGGTTGGAGCCGGTCAGGGAACTGACTCCTTCGGTTGCCTTGCCAACTAAACCGGGATCTATTTTCGCATCCATACTCGATCCCAGGCTGTCTGCAAAACCGGGTTTGAGAATAATTTGTCGCCCCGCACTCAAATTCAGACTCGCTCCGCTATTCACTGCCGTGTTAGACGCTACAATACTGTCGGCGGCCTGGTAACTCTCACTCCCTGGCAACCCAGTTGGAGGATTGGAAACACTGAATCTTGGGAATTCGGATTTTACTGCTCAATCACAGTTCAACTTTGTAACGTCAACTAATAACCAGTGGAGTGATCCAAGCTCTATATCTGCTCTTTATAACGCTTCGGTCACCTATGATTTCTATCATAATATGTTTGGTAGAAGCTCTATAGACGATAGTGGGATGACGATCTTTTCTGTTGTGCATGTCACTCAAAATGGACAACCGATGGATAATGCGTATTGGAATGGTTATTTCATTTGTTATGGAGATGGTAATAAATTATTTAAACCGTTAGCAGGTGGTCTTGATGTAGCTGCCCATGAGATGACCCATGGTATAACTGAGCATACAGCGAATCTTGAATATGTAGATCAGTCTGGAGCTCTCAATGAATCAATGTCGGACGTTTTTGCTGTTATGGTCGATTCTGCTAATTGGAGTATTGGAGAAAAAGTTGTTAAGGACTAGTGTTATGTCACGTATATAATGTCGTATAAAAGCAGTATCTTAAAAGAAACTGCCATGTCTACCTACAAAGTTACCCTCACCGAATCCGAACGCAAAGAACTTGATACGATCACCCAAAAAGGTTCCCATCGGTCGCAAAAGATTCTTAATGCGTTAATTTTGTTGAATTGTGATCAGGGCGATTTTCAACAAAACAAATCCACCAATAAGCAAGTCAGTGATGTGCTTGGGGTGAGTATGAGAAAGATTGACCGGGTAAAGAAACGATTTGTCGAAGAGGGGTTGGCTGTGGCTCTGCAGGGGCATAAAGGTTCAAGAGTCTACAAAAAGAAGGTGGATGGGGATTTGGAAGCCCGGTTGATAGCCATCAGCTGTTCCGAGCCCCCAGAAGGGTTTACCCGCTGGTCGCTGCGTATGTTAGCTGATAAGGTGATCGAGTTGGGCTATACGGGGGGACTTTCTCATGAGACCATACGTCGGGTTTTAAAAAAAAACGAAATTAAACCCTGGAAAAAGAAAGGATGGGTAATTCCACCGGAGCAAAACGGCGATTTTGTTGCAGCCATGGAACGGGTACTTGAGGTATATAAGCGTCCCTATGATCCACAATTTCCCCTCGTTTGCATGGATGAATCCCCGAAGCAATTATTGGGTGAGACCCGACAGGCTTTGCCTGGGCGCCCCGTATCGATTTTGAAATATGACTATGAGTACCAGCGAGTTGGTGTCTGTAATGTTTTTATGGCTAATGAACCCTTAGCGGGCCAACGATTGGTCGAGATTACCCAGACCAAAACCAAAGCAGATTGGGCGATGTTTGTTGAACAGATAGCCCAGATGTGGTCAGAAGCGGAGAAGATCACCTTGGTCATGGATAATCTGGCGACCCATAAACCCGGAGCCTTCTACGAGATTTTCCCCGCACGGCAAGCCAAGGCGCTTTGGGATCGGTTTGAATTTATTTATACCCCCAAGCATGGGAGTTGGTTGAATATGGCCGAAATTGAATTGCATGTATTGATGGGGCAATGTTTAAATCGCAGGCTGGATACTCTGGAAAAGGTGCGCCGGCAAACCGGGGCTTGGCAAACGGCAAGAAACAATATGAACGCGACGATTAACTGGCAGTTCACTACCGAGGATACCCGAATAAAACTAAAAAGACTTTATCCGACACTTGATAGTTGACATGGCACTAGGGATCTTTCCATGGATTTTTCTTATTAGGCAAAAAGCTGTATTTGAATAAATGGTAGGTCGAATCGAATGTATCAGAGGCATCCGGTATTCTCATATTATTCATCCCGAAATACGGACTCGGATATACCTTATTGGCAACCAGCCCGGCTAAAACCGTCGATGGTACTTTTACCGGGAACCAATAATTTTTCGAGTGATATTTGCCCGAGGTGAGTTCTTTTCCACTTGCCTTAATAACATCGGAACTCTGAAGCTGGAAATCCTTTAGTTCAATACGATGCCTGCTTTGCTGACTATAGCCTGGTTTACTTACAAGCAGCAACCATAAAACTGCGAAACTGTATGCTAATATCAATCCAACTTTTTTCCGCATCTTCATGCTTCTAACCTTTGTATAAATCTACAATCGAGTCCCTTATTCATTGGGTGGGAATGCCAATACTATTTCCATGTTATCATTTGTCGTATACCTGACCTCATTTGTTTTGTGAGGAATGAAAAATTTATCACCCTTCTTAATTTCTTTATGATCATGACCAGCATCTATTCCCCCATTGCCTTCTACAACGATACCGACATAAAATGAATCCGATCTTTTAACGAACTGTTTTTCTATTGTCAGCTTATTCACCGAGAAACAGGGTGTCTGCATGTCATCAATTAAACGATACTCTGAACCTCCGGAATCAGTTGTTATCAATCGGGGCTGACAAAAATAATTCTGTTTAATTTGATCAGAATTATGTATTCGAAAATCGACCATATCCATCGCAAAATCGATATCACGCCCCATAAATCTTGCCTCTTCAGGCAGTAAATATCCTCCTCTTTCGAATTCCAACCGTACAACAAAATCTGTCGGTTCCATTATTTCGATCATGAACACCCCTTCGCCTATTGCATGGGGCAAGCCTCCCGGAACAAAAAAAACATCGCCCGGTTTGATTGGTATTTTATCGAAATAAGTCAATAATCTTTTTATATCCTGTTCCAGAATTTTTTTTTTCAACAAACCCGGCGTCATTGACCTCTGAAATCCCAGATAGATATATGGATCTTTAACTTCATCCCTGATACCAAGAATAACGTAAGCTTCCGTCTTACCGGAATTACTATTCAGATATTTTTGAGCAAATGAAATAGTTGGATGAGCCTGCAAGTGTAATCTGATAGAAGAGTCCAAAAACTTAAGCAAGAATTGGGTATTCGCTCCAAATTTCCCGTGATGTTCCTGACCCAACACTTCATCAGGGTATTTTTCCATTAATGATTTTAATGTAACCGGATTCCCATTAATTGATATTGCAGAAAGTCCTTCATCGGTTCGTTGTTCCATTTGATTATTGGTTGCTGTGGTAGTAGATGCAATCCAATCTTCGGGAAAATGACTGTCTTGTGGTTTTGGGACGCCCTGAATTGTGTCTATTACTTTTCCTCCTAAATAGGAACGCCATACTCTATTTGGAGGAAGCAATATGATATCCGGCACTTTCATTTTTTACTTAATTGGTGATTATGGGCATCATGATATGTTCATAGGTTCATAATTCATTTCGAATGCTGACTGAACACCAGTAATATATTCCTCTTTCTTCTTTGTCTTTCCTAAAGTTTGTCGGTTTATAGCGTCATAACTTGCTTTGTAATTCATCATATTGGCAATGTAGCCTACATCTACGCTTCTTGTAGTCAAAAGAAAGTTTCTTTCGGGTGCAAACTGGTAAAACAGTCTATTTGAAGAAAGACTATTTACGGAGCAAATCAGACGCCCGATAGCCCGGTGGCACACCATCGATCAGAATCACACTGCCCTCTGAATTATTGGTTCGGAGCGGCAAAATTTCCTGGTAGGCACCGGAGAGATACCAGTTGCGGGCATGGACCAGATCAGGAAATTCTATGATGATACACAAGCCCGGCGAGGAACCCTCAACCACATCACCCTTTTTGCCGTGCACTAAAAAATGGCCATCAAAAGGTTCAAGTGTCTCATCCACCCGGTTGAGATACGTAATGATTTCCCGGTTTACGTTTATTTCATCAAGATAGGCAACAGCATAGGCAGACATGACACCATATATTTTGGATACTTTCGAGATAAATGGCAGAGAAATAAAATCTTTCATCTCGAAGATAGTAAAGCAAAAGATATCCATAAAGAGGCACTCTGGAGTCTGTTCCGTGTTTGTTTGTTCTCATCTCTAATACCAGTATAAAGAAGAAATCATGCCCGCAGTGTGACACAAATTGATGCTTTTTTCACAAAGCTTATCCTAATCTCACTCTAAAAAAATTCTTCCAGATAGACTCATTTTCCACTTACGGGAGAAAATTTAAACAGAACATGGTACAGCGAGTTCAGCCGAACAACCGATACTCATGTAACGAGTTGAGCAATTTTGAATGGGGGCAAAAAATACATACTCATCTGTTTGTAGCTGTGTAATAATATTCAGAAATTAAACCGTATTAAATAGTTAACTCTAAATCAGGGAGGCGAATCATGAAAAAATGGATTTTTTGTCTAAGCATGTCTCTTCTTTTCTTCAGTTCAGAAACGCTATTGGCCCAGATGAAGGACCCATCTAATAAGGCACCGGTCCGGCAAGCGATTAACACCCTCAATGCAAAATTTATGCAGGCATGGTCCGACGGTAATGCGGAGGGAATAGCCGCTCTGTTCACAACCGATGGCATATTAATGCCGCCAAATGTGGCATCCGTGGAGGGACATACCGCGATATCAGACTTTTTCAGTAGCCTGATCAGCAATGGGGCTTCCACTTTAAAGCTCGAAACGGTAAAATTTGTATCGCATGGTAAATCAGGTCATGAAATAGGAAAATATACCGTAACCGATGGAAATGGTCAGAGTGTGGACAGCGGAAAGTATATTGCAATTTTGGGAAACGATAACGGGCAATGGAAAATTCAAAGTTTCATCTATAATTCTGATCTGCCTCCCTCGATGTATTGACAGGTGTTTAGTAATCAGTTTCTAAAAAACTTAGCCCGGATTACGTTTATTTCATCAAGACAGGCAACAGCATATGCAGACATGACACCATATATTTTGGGTACTTTCGAGATAAATGGCAGAGAAATAAAATCTTTCATCTCGATGATACTAAATACAAAAGATATCTTCGCAGGCTCAGTCCTCGATGGTCTCAACCCCAAGCTGCCTGAGTCTCTCAAGGCTATCCTTCATGGCTTTGAGCTCTTCGGGAGAGTGCCCCTGCCAATCCGTGACCTCGCCGGTGACCCGAAGCGGATCCCGGGAGCGGTATGACTTCGTCGGATTGCCAGGATACTTCTTATCCGTCAGGTTGGGGTCATCTTCAATCGGGCCGGTTGGTTCCACCATGTAGATTCTACCGGGTCCATCGCCGAAGGCTAACTCGGCCCCCCAGGTGGCTGCGTTCAGGGTGGCCGTCAGATAGACATAAGCCGCCTTCTTCATCTTGCCGTAGTTAGAGTTATAGCCGGGCCCGATCAGGTCTCCGGATTTCAGGTCGGCCTTCGTGCCGTGGTAGAACCGCTGTGAATCCAGGTCGCTGGCTGCCTTCTGAAATTGAGCCAGCAAATAGGGCCATCCATACTCCGATGCCATCTCTTCCCGATACCTGGCGCTCCCTTCCCCATGGCGTTCAATATGTTTGTGCTCAACCTCGACCAAAGTGTGACCTTCCTCACCTTCGATGAATCTCACCTGAACTTCACTTGCGTGAGCTGGATTTGGATCCGGAGCCGAACTTGGACTGATCTGCCAGGTGAATTGCAGATCATGAGGTGGATTCCACACAAGTACACGCCCCCAATCGCAACGGAATCCGAACGGCCCGATTTCATAGCAATGCCCCCCTACTTTCGGTTCAATGCTAACGGTAACGAATAATTCTTTGGAAAAGGTCTACGCCCGGGGCCACCAATCATTGAATTTCCCGGCGAATGCATCAAACGCCTCCTTCGATGAGATATCAACGGAGACATTGCACTTTATTGATTCCATAGGTTTATCCGATTCAATAGTGATACGCCTGACAGGCTAAGATACGCGCGACGGTTATCAATTTAGCTAAGATCCTGTACACAAACTATCCATCAAGGCGGAGTTTACGACCGGCTTAACCCCCTTAATGCGTTAGCCGTACGGTGCATAAAACGTATGATTTGACTTGTACACTTGTCATATTTAAGTATGACTGTTATCATAGATATATCTGTGTTACTGGCTGTGCTGCTTAACGAAAAGCATAAACCGGCCATTACCGAGGCAACCAAAGGCCATAATCTACAAGCTCCGGCAAGTTTGGACGCCGAAGTGGGAAAGCTCTGTCAGCCATGTTTAAAAGAGGTCGTTTAACTTTGGAAGATGCCGAACGGGTACTTGCTCAATTTGCCGAGATACCGATTCGCAGAACAAAACTAAGACTTACCGGGGCAGTAAGATTAGTGTATGCTCATAAAATGTATGCGTATGATGCTTATGTACTGGAATGCGCCAGGCAGTATCGATCACACCTGCTAAGTCTAGATAAACAGCTGAAGGCAGTTGCTCAAAAATCAGAAATAACCCTCATTGAGGTAACCGTATGAAAGTGTATACCTATTCCCAGGCCCGGGGGAAACTTACACAACTACTGGATGATGCCAGCCAGGAAGGGCAGGTTGAGATCAGGCGTCGGGACGGACAGACATTTATAATCAAACCGGTCCAGGAAAAAGAATCCCCGCTGGATGTGGCTGGAGTTACAACTGATGTAAGTTTGGGCGAACTGGGTGAAGCAGTTCGAGAAAGCCGGGAAAGATGGTAGTGTGGGCTGACATATTATTCTGCGAATAGCCCGCTACTTATATGTCATCTGATAAAACCGAAAAATGGTCCTTAAAATCACCCTCCGATGAAGAGCAGCAGATGCACATTCCGAGTGCAACCAGCGGGAACTCCAGCGCTACGGCCGCAGGGCTGCCGAAAACAAACAACGTCACGATCGATCATGCCAAGTTTTTTATTTAGAGCGCAGTCTGGATAAGACTGCCTTTCTCTCATACGGTCATTCTCCCGAAGCCTAGCGGAACCAAGGAATCTAAAATGGCTATTAGTACGGCATTTGCCCTTTTCCCATGCTGACGTTCCCGGGCAGGATGGATTTCTCGGCCTTCGGGCAACGTGACACTTCCAATATTAGCAAAATATTTCCCCTTCGGTAGACGAAGTCGGCTCACTTCGCACCGCTTCTAATGACAGACCCAAACATGAAGTTGTCATCCTGAGGTCCAACCCAAAATCCATCAGTCAGTATACTTTCGTTTTGGGCCGAAGGATCTCGTTCACACTCAGAAACGATTGTTAAACTTGACCAGATCATTGCCGGTTGCGAAACGAGATCCTACTTTTTCCCCCGAGAATCGGGAGAAAAAATCAGGATGACATAGGTGATATAAGGTGTGAAAATTTGGTTGATGAGTATATGCCATTTCCAAAAGGGCTATACCAAATTCCTTCAGGATAATTAAAGGCTCGAAATGACAGTGGGGGGTATTTGTTTGTATTTCAGTCGTATCCAAACCTCACGTTATTTCATCCTACATTGACGACTACATTTCCAATCTTCTGCCTTTTCTCCAACGGACTCAATGGTGCCGGAAAAATCAGTTCCCTGAATCGAATTACGAGGTTTGAATAATCCGGTTATGAAGCGCATAATAAATGGCCTTGCCCTGAGGATTGCACAATCAGTCCGGTTTACGGTTGTTGCATGTACTTTAATAAGTACTTCATTCTCTTTTGGAACAGGTATTTCAGCCTCTTTTACAGTAATGACATCGGGGGGACCATACGTTGTATAAGTAGCTGCTTTCATAAGAATTTCACTATTTGTCATTTATTTGTTGATCCCCGATAAATCGTACATTATCAGGATCAATCGTGTCATGCATTAGCGTAACCAACCCGGTAATCTTCCAACCCTGTCCGGTCTTGCGCGCATCCCGTTGAGACGATAGTGTTTAAAACAAAATTTTCAGTTAGATTGTGCCGGGAAATGTTGATCCACGGGATGGATGACCAAATTAAAATAATCGACCTAATCTTTTTTTATGGAATTTCTACCTGTAATTCTCGGCATCGTTGTGTTGGTCCTGTTAATCACCTGGGTCAAACTGGATACGTTTATCTCATTTATGCTGGTTTGTCTTATGGTGGGCCTGATGGGAGGGTTATCCGTGGGGCAGACGATGAGCGCTATTCAGAAAGGGATTGGAGATACGCTGGGCGAGCTTGTCATTATTCTCGGTTTCGGTGCCATGCTTGGAAAGTTGGTTGCCGAAAGCGGCGCTGCCAATAAAATCACCGATAGCCTCGTCAGGAAGTTCGGGAAACAAAACATTCAGTGGGCAGTCATGGTCACGGGATTCATTGTAGGGATTTCCATGTTTTATGAGGTCGGGTTCGTCATCCTGGTCCCTCTGATTATTGCTATCGCTTACAATACAGGGCTTCCGTTGCTTTATTTAGGTCTTCCTATGTTGGCTGCATTGTCAGTGACGCACGGTTTTCTACCTCCGCACCCTGCCCCCACGGCTCTTGCCGGAATTTACAACGCTGATCTGGGGAAAACACTCCTCTATGGTTTAATTACCGGAATCCCTGCTATCCTGGCGGCAAAATTTGCTTTACAGAAAACAATGATGCGCATCCAGCCGGAATTAAACCGTGAGTACATCGCTGAAAGGAACGATAAATATCCGGTCCCACCGCTTTGGATCTGTTTACTGGTTCCTTTATTGCCGGTCATATTTATCGGCGGAGCTTCTTTGATCCAGGCTTTTACAGGAAAAAATGCCATCATTTCCTCTCTGGGAAACCCCGCTGCAGCCATGTTGCTTTCCGTTCTTGCGGCAATTTATTTTCTGGGTATCAGAACGGGACGCCACATAAAAGAAGTCATGGGTTTCCTTTCCAGTGCCGTCTCAAGCATAGCCGTGGTCCTGTTGATCATAGGCGGGGCCGGAGCTTTCAAAGAAGTGATTGTCACCACGCATATGAGCAACGCATTAGGTGGAGCATTATCCGGCCTGGGGATGTCCCCCATCCTGTTAGCCTGGGTTATCGCCGCCATCATACGTGTTAGCGTCGGTTCCGCCACCGTTGCTGCCCTGACTGCCGCAAGTATTATGGCACCCATGATCGGACACACGACGGTGCCACCCGAATTATTGGTTTTGGCTACCGGGGCCGGCAGCATCTTTTTTTCTCATATCAATGACGGTGGATTTTGGCTTTTCAAGGAATATTTCAACGTAAGCATAAAAGAAACCTTATTATCATGGACACTGATGGAAACGACTGTTTCCATCGTCGGACTGATCGACATCGTCCTGCTCAATCTCATTCTCAAAGTGATATCATGAATCTAGAAGAAAGAATCAAAGAACTCGATCTGAAGCTGCCCCCGGTCCCTTCTGCCGGCGGGGTATATAAGCCTGTTATCGTCGTAGACAACATGCTCTATGTGTCCGGACAGGGACCGGTCAAGGATGACAAAAGCCTCATTACCGGTAAATTGGGAAAGGATCTGGATACCAAAGAAGGATATGCGGCTGCCCGGCAGGTTGGCCTGACTATGCTTGCCACTTTGAAAGATCAGATCGGAGATCTCGGCAAAATCAAGCGTCTTGTAAAAACATTTGGAATGGTGAACAGCACGCAGGATTTTCACGAACAGCCGCAGGTGGTCAACGGTTTCAGCGAACTTTTCGTGGAACTTTTGGGTGATGATTATGGGAAAGGCGCCCGAAGTGCAGTGGGAATGATCCTCCCCGGCAATATTGCAGTGGAAGTGGAAGCTATATTTGAAATCTATCGATAATGGGATATTGGTTTGAGATCGAAAATCATGACCAGATTCTAAGTCCGGCACTGCTTTTCTATCCGGACAGGATCGGACATAACATTCAAAAGATGATCCGTATAGCCGGTTCAGCGGACCGGCTGAGGCCACACGTCAAAACCTATAAGTGCAAAGAGATCGTGGCCATGCAGATGGAGGCCGGAATCCTCCGGTTTAAATGTTCTACCCTGGCCGAAGCACAAATGCTGGCAGAATGCAACGCGCCCGATGTACTGTTGGCATATCCGCTGGCGGGTCCGAATCAAAAGAAGTTTTTGAGCCTGGCAAGCCAGTATCCGGAAACAACATTTTCCACATTGATTGATCATGTGGATCAGGTAAGACAATGGCAGACACACCTAAATGTGCCAGTTAATGTCTATGTGGACCTGGATGTCGGGATGCACCGTACTGGCATAGGTGTCAATGGATTAGAGGAGTTACTTAAATCTGTTAAAAGTGAACATTTCAACCTTTTAGGTTTTCATGCCTATGACGGTCATATCAGGGATAGAGACTTTGTTAAACGTGAAGAGCACGTAAACCGCTCATTCCGGGAGGCAGAACAATTTCTGAATGGTTTCGATGGCCCGAAAACGTTCATTACAGGAGGCAGCATCACCTTCCCGATCCATGCAAAATACCCGACGAGAGAGTTGTCTCCCGGAACCACACTCCTCTGGGACCGGGGATATGGCGAGCGTTTTCCGGATCTCGATTTTGATATTGCAGCAACCCTTCTTACGCGCGTGATAAGCAAACCGGGCCAGGACTTGCTTTGCATCGATCTGGGTTACAAAGCCGTCGCTTCCGAAATGAAAGATCATCCGCCGGTTGCTTTTCCGCAGATACCGGATGCGGTGCTTGCCGGGCACAGCGAGGAGCATATGGTTCTAAAAACAGAAGATGCCGGGAACTGGAAAGTAGGCGACGTGGTATATGGATTCCCGTGGCACATATGTCCTACGGTCGCCATGCATGCTAAAGCAGCCGTTGTAAAAAACAAGAGAGTCCGAACGTTTTGGACGATTGCGGCCCGTGACAGAATCTATTCTTTGGATTGAGTGATAGGAAGATTTGATAAGAGACCTTTGACGATCGTCGCACGTCCGTATCACTCGCGGGATACAGGGCGTAAATCAATACAAGACATCTCTGCAAGTTGATTTATCTGCGACAAAACCGGCTACCGGTTGCGATAAATTGTATTGATCACAAACTGTCACTTTTTTAGTAAAAACAGCAGGGGTACATGCAGCCGTTTATGCCATGATCTTTCACTGTGATCAGCACCGGGATAAAACCTGGTCATCCAATCTTTGCTGGTATCCCCCGTTCATCGCATGATCTTATCCACTTTTTTCTGAACTTGTGGATACATGGCATCCAACGTTTTATTGCCGCAGTCAAAGTAGATCCTATGTTGCCCGGGCCTGGGAAGATGAGCTTTCAGGTAGTTGCAGAATGCTGCCGGTATTGGATTATGTTCGAGTGTGAAAGTACCCGTCCAGTG
>DATFNI010000471.1:0-4557 GCA_035266485.1 Balneolales bacterium | reverse complement strand
ATTATTCAAAAATGAAGGGGTACAATCCGGATGCCGACCTGGGACTTGGTTGCGGCCTGCCCACAGAGTTCGCTCATATTAAGGAAGGAGATACGGTAGTTGATCTGGGCTCCGGAGCCGGTAACGACTGTTTCATCGCCCGGGAGTTAACCGGACCGCAAGGACGCGTGATCGGTATTGATATGACTCCGGAAATGATTGAGAAAGCGAATCGTAATGCAGATAAACTGGGTTTCTCTAATGTCCGGTTTCGTCTTGGTGAAATCGATAACATTCCCATGGCTGCCAGTCAGGCGGATGTAGTGGTCAGCAACTGTGTGTTTAACCTGGTTCCCAACAAACAGAAAGCGTTTGAAGAAACGTATCGCATTCTCAGGCCCGGCGGTCATTTCAGCATATCCGATGTAGTAGTGAAAGGTGATTTGCCGGATAAACTCAGGGAAGATGCGGAGATGTATGCCGGTTGCGTATCGGGCGCCATAACAATGGATGAGTATCTCGAAAATATCCGGAATGCCGGATTCACTTCCGTCGCCTTGCAGAAGGAGCGGCCCATCGAATTGCCTGATGACATTCTGGACCGGTATCTGAATGAATCGGAGAAGGTCGCTTTTAAAACAGGTTCAACCGGCATCTTGAGTATCACTGTTTATGCTGTGAAACCGCAATGTGTTCCGGGTTCGGGCTGCTGTTAACGCGTATATATGTTTGAAGATGAAAAAATTAGCGTTTCTGGATCGATTCCTCACTTTGTGGATATTTCTTGCGATGGTCATCGGCGTATCGATCGGCTATTTTTACCCGGCGATAGATACACTTATGGATCGCGTAACGGTGGGTACAACCAATGTGCCGCTTGCTATTGGATTGATCCTTATGATGTATCCCCCACTGGCTAAAGTGCGTTATGAACAACTTCCCCGCGTTTTCAGAAATACCAAAGTGTTGGGGTTGTCACTGGTTCAGAACTGGGTAGTGGGACCTATTTTAATGTTCGTATTGGCTATCACATTTCTCGCAGGATACCCGCAATATATGATCGGGCTGATCCTGATCGGCCTGGCACGCTGCATCGCCATGGTCATCGTTTGGAATGAACTTGCCAAAGGTGATCACGAATATGCTGCCGGACTGGTAGCCTTCAATAGCATCTTCCAGGTTCTCTTTTACAGTGTCTATGCCTGGGTATTTATAAGCGTGTTGCCACCACTCTTTGGAATGCATGGGAGCCTGGTGGATATCAGCATGGGAGCTATTGCAGAAAGTGTGGCCATCTACCTGGGGATTCCTTTTGTTGCAGGTATGCTGACCCGATTCATCCTGCTGCGAGTCAAGGATGAGGCCTGGTACCAGTTCCGTTTCATTCCGAAGATCAGTCCGATTACCCTCATTGCCCTGCTTTTGACAATAGTGGTAATGTTCAGCCTGAAAGGTCAAAAAATCGTGCAGCTTCCGATGGACGTCCTTGCCGTAGCCTTTCCCCTGGCGATCTACTTCGTGGTAATGTTCCTGGTCAGTTTCTGGATGGGCAGGAAAATCGGGGCGGATTATTCGAAGACCACCACCCTGTCGTTTACAGCTGCCAGCAACAACTTTGAGTTGGCAATTGCTGTTGCCGTAGCCGTCTTCGGAATCAACTCAGGTGAAGCATTTGCCGCGGTGATCGGTCCGTTGGTAGAGGTTCCCGTCATGATCGGACTGGTAAACGTGGCTCTCTACTTCCAACGACGCTACTTTGGGAATACCGCGACAAAAGCGATCGGTTCGGAGGCCGCCTGGGTTCCGGTTGATGAAGAAGACAATAAGTAAAGAAATAATTGAGTAATGAAAATTTTATCAATTTAATCGTATAACTGCGATTTACGTAGAAAATGGGAGGATACCATGACAATCAAAATATTAGGTACAGGATGTCCAAACTGTAAGCGTTTGGAAGCTAATACAAAAAAAGCAGTTGAAAATCTGGAAGTTGATGCCGTTGTCGAGAAGGTGGAGGATATTCCATCCATCATGAAATACGGGGTTATGAGCACACCGGCACTTGTGATTGACGATATTGTGCAATTCATGGGCCGCGTTGCATCATCTGATGAGATTGCCGGGCTGATTAAATCACAGATACCCGGTTTGACCCCATGATAAAATCGTTTACAGATTGGTTGGTTTACGGACTCGCAGGCCTCTCCGCCGGAACCCATTTCTCGGATGCCGTTCACTTTTTTGTGTATGACACCATCAAGATTGGGTTGTTGCTGGTTCTGATAACCTTTATTATGGGCGCCGTAAACAGCTACTTCCCGGTTGAAAAAGTGAGGAAGTTTCTCAGCTCCCGCCAGCTGTATGGCGGACAGTACCTGTTGGCTTCCGTTTTTGGTGCGGCGACACCATTTTGCAGCTGCTCTTCCATCCCGCTGTTCATAGGTTTCCTGCAGGGAGGAATCCCTTTGGGAGTGACTTTTTCTTACCTGATAACCTCTCCACTGGTTAATGAAGTAGCCCTGGCTTTGTTTATAGGCCTGTTTGGCTGGAAAGTGACACTCATTTATGCGGGTTCCGGTATCCTATTGGGAACAATGCTTGGCCTTGTACTTAGTCAGTTCGGTTTGGAGAGATATGTGGAATCGTGGGTTTGGGATGTTGCACGGCAACAGACTGGGAGATCGGTTTTATTAGTGAAAAATCCCCGTTTCATTGAGCGTTTGCCAGGCATCCTTCGGGAGGCCGGCGCCATAATTCGCAGAATAGGCCTATACGTGTTATTGGGTGTAGCTATTGGCGGGGCCATACATGGTTACGTGCCCACCGGATATTTCCAGCAATACCTTACAGCCTCTAATCCTCTGGCAGTCCCAGTCTCAGTTATAGTTGCCATTCCAATGTATGCAAATGCATCGGCGGCTATCCCGATAATGGAGGCTTTGGTTACGAAAGGGATTCCCATGGGTACGGCACTGGCATTTATGATGGCTGTCGTCGGCCTGTCACTACCCGAAGCAATGATTCTGAAAAAAGTGATGCGTTTGCAATTACTGGGCATCTTTTTTGGCGCTGTCGGTGGATCGATTATCCTTTTGGGTTACTTTTTTAACGTGATATTATGAATTACAGGTACTAAACAATTGAAATATGTCAAAAAAGAAGATCCTTTTTGTCTGTATTGAAAACTCCAATCGAAGCCAGATGGCCGAGGCTTTTGCCCGAATGCGGGAAAATAGTACTATCGAAATATGGAGTGCGGGAAGCCGTCCGTCCGGTAAAGTGAATCCACGGGCTGTTCAGTTTATGAAAGAAAAAGGATATGATTTGTCGACGCACCGTTCCAAGTCGTTGGATGAGATTCCGGAAGGACCTTACGAGTACGTCATCACCATGGGATGCGGCGAGGAGTGCCCGTTCATACCGGCAAAACATCGCGAAGACTGGGCACTAACCGATCCCAAGACGCTGGATGATGAAGGATTCCGCGCGATTCGCGATGAGATCGAAAAGAGGGTGATGGCGCTGGTCGGGCAGTTTTAAGTAACGTGAATTCAGTATAAGAATCGATGGCAAAAAGAATAGAACACGGACAACACGGATTCTCGCGGACAAAGAGTTAAAATAGCCCTACTCCATGGATATGGAGATAGCTTGTCCCGACCCCGAGGCATCGGGGCGGGAGGTTGGGGTGAGGTATAACGGGTAGAACCCATTTTCGAATGCCTTGAAACCGTGAAATTCAACCTAATCCCAAACATTTAACTATATCGAACTGTCGTTAATTAACGGCATTTTTAACAGCCTGCAGCAGCTTGTCTCTTTGTCCGGTTGGCATATTCGGACGATATCCTGAACCAAGGCCCCATATCATAACCCCGCTGAGATTCAGTTGCTTGGCATAGTCGATTTTATCTTTCAACGACTGCTCATTGTCATATGAAATGAATTTATCGTTGGCACTTCCCGCCTGGTCAATGCTCAAATAGGGGGCTTCAGCCTGCCCATCCCAGTGATACCTGCTTTTCTGGTAATATTGATCCATGATAATATGATAGGGTACATCACCTTTAACAGTAGGTGCTGTTTTCCAGGATTGATCGGGTTTGGTAACACCACCCGTTGAAGTGCCGGTCCCTCCACTCCATATGTATCCACAGAAATCAACGCCGATTCCAAGTTTCTTCTTTGAAATACCAGCTTGGATAAACTTCTGAAGTACGCTGGTTGCTGATGGAAGGTGTTCCGTCGTGTCCGGGAATGTCAATCCATGGCTGGTCAGCGGGCTGTTGTGCCATGTGACCCAGCCCTGCCATGCACCGCTCAGGTTATACGTCATCACATTGATTTGATTGAGGTATTTCTGCAACTGAGCAAACAGAGAAGGTTGCCACCTGACCGCAGCAACTAATTTGGGTTGCGATAACATTGGGGTGCTGTGTCCCTGAAGGGCATTGTACAAATCCTTCGTAAACGCAAGAAAATTAGGGTTATCAGCACTATGAACAGGTTCCATGTCGAGGTCGATACCATCAAATCCCCATTTCGTGAGAAGAGAGACCACATTTTTTACGAGTGCCG
>DATFNI010000470.1:0-8853 GCA_035266485.1 Balneolales bacterium | reverse complement strand
ATTTGCGCCGAAGATGAGCTCGGTTTGAGCAACGACCATTCGGGCATCATGGTACTTGATGACAATCTTAAAAGTGGTACACCTCTGTCTGAAGTTCTTTCCCTTTACGAAGATGATGTCCTGGAGATCGGCCTGACCCCTAATCGTCCCGATGCGGCCAGCCATCTCGGTACCGCACGCGACCTGGCTGCGGTGGAGAATAAGACCCTTAAAAAGCCTGACGTAAAAATTCCGGATGCCGGAGCGGAAGTCGGCAAGAGACTCAGTGTCGAGATCAGGAATCCGGAGAAATGTCATCGGTATGTTGCCAAGATTATCGAAAATGTGACTATTGCCGAATCCCCGGATTGGCTTAAAAACCGCTTGAAAGCCATTGGTCTTCGACCCGTCACTAACGTGGTCGATGCCACCAATTTTGTACTGCATGAGATGGGGCAACCGTTGCATGCCTTTGATTACGACCGTGTAGCCGGGAAAAAGATCGTTGTGCAATCGTACGAACAAACGACAAAGTTTTCCACACTCGATGATGTGGAGCGGGAAGTACCTGCCGGTGGCCTGTTTATTTGTGATGGGGAGAAACCCGTTGCCCTGGCCGGCATCATGGGAGGCGGCAACTCGGAGATCCATGAAGGAACAAAAAACGTGCTGCTGGAAAGCGCCTATTTCGAGCCGGTTGGCATTCGAAAGACCTCCAAAGCACTGGCCCTGCAGACCGATGCCTCCTACCGCTTTGAACGCGGTATTGATCCGAATATAACACTCATCGCCGCCGAGCGGTGCGCACAAATCATCGCTGATATCGCTGGCGGTACGATTGTGGATGGTTACATCGACGTACACCCTGTTGTAACTTCACCCAAAGAACTGAGTCTGCGCATCTCCTATCTTAACAAGGTACTTGGCACCGACTTTAAAATCGATGAAGCGGTCGATATTCTGAACAGGCTGGAAATTGAGGCGGCAGCAAAAGATAGTGATGCCATTGGCTGCGTTGTACCAACCTTCCGTCCCGATATCGAACGTGAGATAGATCTGGTCGAAGAAGTAGCGCGGATATTCGATTACAACAAAATACCGGCTCCTGAATTTGTACGCTATATCCGGCCGGCACCTCTGCCTTTTACAGAAACCTTCACGAACCAGGTGAAAACGGCCGCCCGCTCGCTTGGTTTTCATGAGATCTTTTCAAACTCCCTGCTTCCCGAAAAGGCTGCAAAATTCACTGAAAATCCCAAAGACATCATCCCGACACTGAACCCGATATCTAAAGACCAGGCGCTGTTGCGCCCGGATCTTTTATATGGATTTCTGCGATCGGTAGCCTGGAATTTCAACCGGTCAGCCGAATCGGTACGATTCTTCGAAGTTGGCAACACCTTCCGACACAGTGAGAAAGGCACGTACATAGAAAATGTTCAGGAGGAAACTCATATCCTCCTTGGATTATCCGGTCTCAAGCATGTCGAGCACTGGCGCACCGAACCGGGCCAGTACACCTTTTTTGACCTTAAGGAATCTTTAAAAGGCTTCGTTAAGCTGATTGGTCTTTCAGGCTATCTAATTGAAAGACAGAAAGATAATACTTCCCTTTTATATTTTTTAGATGAACAACAAGTAGGTTCCCTGAGAAAGATATCCGATGATTTTTGTAACTATTTTGAGATTGATGCTCCGGCTTTTGCTGCTGAGTTTTCGCTAACCCGCATGGCGGAGTTTCTTGAAAAGAAATCTGAAGATACGTATGTGGAAATTCCGAAATTCCCACCCATAGACTATGATATTGCCTTTGTTCTGGATAAAAGCACCTCCTCTGGTGATCTTGAACAAACGATCAGAGAGGCGGCAAGTGATCGTCTGATTGGTCTGAGAGTATTCGATGTCTATGAGGGAGAATCCATTGGGAGGGGAAAAAAAAGCATTGCTTACCGACTTTTATTTTTAGATAAGAGCAAGACCTTGACTATCAGCGATGTAGAACCTATAATCCAGAAAATAACGAAACTTGCAGCACAGCGTTTCTCCGCCAAACTGCGTTCTTAATTTATCTACATCCAATAAGGGGTCATGGACGCTCTGGATGCCCGAAATCCCAAGGAAGAATTTAATTCCCTGTTAGCTCAGGTTAACAGGGAATTCAGAAAACTGCGCCAGCGATGCAAGACGTTGGAGGAAGAGAACAGGCAACTACACCATCAGTTGGATGAGATAAACCGATCTGAGGAAGATCCTTTCAGTCATTTATCCGAAACCGAACGATATGTGCTGAGACAGCAGATCAAAGGACTGATTGACAAGATCGATCAACATCTCACAAATCAGGCATGAAATCCATAAAAGTTACCGTTCTGGGCAGACAGTATCCGTTGAAGGTTGATGACAGTGACGTCGAACCCATGTATGAGATTGCCCAGTATGTTGATCAACGTCTGAGAACCTTCAAAAACGAACTCATTAATCAGCCTGAGACGACGGTTATGGTGCTTGCGTGCCTGAGCCTGGCCGAAGAGCTCTTTCACGAACGCCAAAAAAAATCGGCGGGCGATACGGCTGATGAGGCATATTTCGATGCCTCTGATAAACTCTCTGAATTATTAGCTGAAATTAAGCGGCAGAATTCCGATATTTAAGTAGTCGCTATTGAGGCAACAAAGGTAATGTCAATAACGATACTTATACAATAGGGAGTTCGACTTTAGCCGGTAATAACAGGCCTCATGTTTTCCCCCGATTTATCTGGGGAGGAATCGTGGAAGTTAGACCCGGTTAAGAGGACACCCACCGTAGCTGCAAGGTTTATTGCACATCCTTTGCCTCTTTAGCGATTTTTTTATATTCGGGGCAATCAGTTTGGGCACAGAAGTGCCCTTTTGCTTTTTGACCTCCGAAACAATATATCCCATGAGCGATCTCATTAATATTTTATTTATTGCCGATGTCGTCGGCGAACCGGGCATTGCCCTGCTTGATACCATCTTGCCTTCATTAATATCGAAGCACGATGTGCATTTCACCATTGCCAATGGCGAAAATTCACACGAAGGCAAGGGACTGAATGAAGATATCATCAGACATTTTTACGAGCTTGGTATCCATGTAATTACCGGTGGAAACCACAGTTTTGACAAGTGGAAGATTTACCCGTATATGAAGACAGATCCCCGTCTTCTGCGCCCCATGAATTACCCGAAGGGTGCCCATGGTTTCGGCTATGGAGTTTATGATATACCCGGAACGGACCACAAAATCGGTGTTTTAAATATTCAGGGCAGAACCTTCATGCCTGCCATTGATGATCCTTTCCGAACGGCTGATTTTTATATTGAGAAAATCAGTCAGGAGACAAAACTCATTTTTGTTGATTTCCACGCCGAAGCTACTGCTGAAAAATGGGCAATGGGCTGGTACCTCGACGGGCGCATCTCGGCTATGGTCGGAACGCATACACACGTGCCCACCAACGATGCGCGGATCTTTCCGCAGGGAATGGGTTACATCACGGATGCAGGGATGACCGGGGCCTTCAATTCGGTACTTGGAATGGACAAAGATACCGCCATCAAACGGTTTTTACTGGCCACGCCGCATCGATACAAAAATGCAAACGGTGAAAACAGGCTTTGTGCCGTCCTGATCAGGGTAAACCCGGAAACCGCTCAATGTGTGCATATCGAACCGGTGATATTCCCTGATTTCGAGAATGATAAAATGGAAGAGGTATGAGCGAGGAAACGTTGCTTCGCGGCGTTAATATCGTGAAAGACTATCCGGCAAAACGCGGTGATGAGGCTTTGCGCGTTTTGAACGGCATCGATATCGAAATTCAGCAACAGTCTGTGTTGTGCATCGTCGGAGCCAGTGGAAGCGGAAAGAGCACCCTCCTTCATGTGCTCAGTGGTCTGGATCGGCCGACCGTGGGCAATGTTTATTACGAAAACAAAGACCTCAACACCCTGAAAGAGGATGAGCTTGCATGGTTTCGCAATCACAGCCTCGGTTTTGTGTTTCAGTTTCATCATCTGCTGCCGGAATTTACAGCGCTCGAAAACGTGTTTATTCCTGCCATGTTGAATGGAGGTGACAAGGAAGAACTGCAGGAACGAGCTCATGATTTACTGCGTCGCTTCAATGTGGATCACCGCTGTAATCATCGCCCTGCCGAACTATCCGGTGGGGAGCAACAGCGGGTCGCCCTGGCTAGGGCTTTGATGAATCACCCACGGATCATCATGGCCGATGAACCGACAGGCAACCTGGATGAGACGAACACGCGCGTTCTGCTTGATTTGCTCGTTGGGTTACGGGATGATGAGCAGATTTCGATTGTCATGGCCACTCACGACCGTGACCTGATTCAGCATGCCGAGCATGTTTATCAGCTTTCTAAGGGAAAACTTACCCCATTATCATGATTTTTGTTGATCTGATATAAAAAGGATATTAAATTTGTTGGCTTTATACTAAACGTTAAACATTGATTCATGTCGAAGAAACACGCCTCAAAAGATGAGATCACGAAAGATGTTCTCGTAACGTATTACGCACGGTTGGTTGATGTGCTGAACCGCAACACAAAAGCGGTCATCATTATCGGTGTTGCCATTGTGCTGATACTGGGTCTTGGGATCGGTTATTACTACCACGAACAACATCAGAACACTAAGGCCGAAGATCTGATGACCAACGCAGAGAAATATCTGCGCGAATCTGATTATCAGAAAGCATTGAATGGTGATCCTCAGAATTACACCGTTGGTTTTTCTCAGATTGTAAATAAATACGGAAGCACTACCGCCGGTAACCTGGCTCTATATTATGCTGCTGTCTGCGAATTTAACCTGAATCATTACCAGAAAGCACTCGATTACATTCAGAAGTATGAAGTGCCTAAAGGCATTCTCGGCGTGGGCCCCCTATCGCTGCACGCAGTAATCTTGAGCAACCTGGGCAAGTATAAGGAGGCTGGCGACTTGTATGTCAAAGCGGCCCATTGGGAACAGAATGATAATACCACCCCGTATAATCTCATTGCTGCCGCCAATGCTTATTTGAAGGTGAAGGATTTAAGTAACGCCCGGAAGGCTGTCACAGAAGTGTTGAATGATTATGGCAACACCCCGTTCCAGACGGAAGCAGAGAAACTGGATGGATACATCCAAACTCAGGCTAAATCATAAATTTCCTTTTGTGTGTTGTGCGTGCTAAAAGCCCGTCCCGGGAAGTTGCGACGGGCTTTTTTGTTTCTAATGGCAAACTTCATATGTCTGTGAAATAACGGGTATAGTTCCAACCACGCGCCCTCTCCGGGTGTCGATTAAAAAAACAGGAACGTGTCCAGACGCAGCAAAGCAGGGATAAATAAATTTTTCCGGAGTGATCATCATTGCTTAATCACTCTCATGTTCCTATCATTGCAGGATTAAGTATTGATAACAGGGGTATGTTTACTCACGAATTTTTGACTCATGCGAACTGATCATAAGTCACTCAACCGGACATTCGCTTTTTTCGTTTTTCTGGCTTCACTCATCCTTTATGTACTGACACTGGCTCCCACCGCAAGTTTCTGGGATCCACCCGAATTCATCGCCGTCGGACACTGGCTTGAAGTGACTCACCCGCCCGGAGCACCGTTCTTCGCTCTTCTGGGCCGCCTTTTCTCCATGTTTATGCCTTCCACCATGGTGGCATTCAGCATCAATTTTTTGAGCGGTCTGGCTTCGGCTCTGACTATCATGTTTCTTTATCTGATCATCGTTCGCCTTGTCAAAGAGTGGAAAGGGAATCCGGATCAGTACAAACTATCGGATAAAATAGGGCTCTATGGAGGTGCAATCATCGGCGCACTGACCTTTGCCGTATCCGACTCGTTCTGGTTCAATGCGGTCGAAGCCGAAGTATACGCCACTTCTATGTTCTTTACCGCCATTGTGGTATGGCTAGTGCTGGTATGGGCAGAACACTCGGATGAGCCCGGAAATGAACGGTGGCTGGTATTGCTATCCTATATGATCGGTCTGGCCATAGGTGTACACCTGCTAAACCTGCTTACCATCTTTTTCGTTGTGCTGATAATCTATTTCCGCAAGTACGAATTCAAGATCCAGACATTCCTGCTGGCCAGCGCTATTGCCTGCGGTATCTTTTTACTGATCTATCCGATAACCATCTCTAAAATCCCTTCTTTTGCCGGTGATATCGATGATAATACCTATGGACTGATTCAGCCCTGGATGGTATTGCTTGGCGTCATTCTGGTCATGATTTATGGGGTCTATTATACCCAAAAGAAGAACCTGCGAATGCTGAACATCGCATTTCTCATGTATTCCATGATCCTGATCGGTTATTCGAGTTATTCACTGGTATTTATCCGTGCAAAGGCGCACCCCCCAATCAATGAAAATCAACCGGAGACGGTCGATTCATTCGTGAGTTATATCAACCGTGATCAATACGGTCAGACTCCTATCTTGCGGGGATATGACTTCAATAACCAGACCGGCACCATTGATCATAGTAAAAAAGTCTGGTTCCCGCGGCGATATGACGGACAATCCGACCACCTTCAAAAATATGCGCAATACAGCAGCGACTGGGATTTCTTCTGGAATTACCAGGTGGGTCACATGTACGTGAGATACTTTAACTGGAACTTCATCGGTAAGGACAGTGACTTGCAGGATGCCCCCTGGACTGCCGGCTTCTCGAAGTCCAGTCATCCCAATAATCCGGGCCATAATGTCTATTATATGTTGCCCTTCCTTCTCGGCATCATCGGTCTGGTATTCCACTATCAAAACGACTGGAAAAGGGCACTCTGTGTATCGGTCTTATTTATCATGACCGGTTTTGCGATTATCGTTTTTCTGAACCAGTATCCTTTTCAACCCAGGGAAAGGGACTATTCGTATGTGGGCTCGTTCTTTGCTTATTCCATCTGGGTAGGACTCGGAGCCACCGGACTGGTTTCGCTGGCGTCCTATTATCTAAAAAACAACAAGGCTGTCTCTTACGCCGTGGTCGGACTATGTTTTATCGCTGTGCCCTTTAACATGTTACGGGAAAATTATCACGATCATGACCGGCATCTCAGGTATGTAGCCCCCGATTACGCATACAACCTGCTGAACTCCTGTGCCCCATATGGTATCGTATTTACCAACGGGGATAATGATACCTTCCCGCTCTGGTATCTGCAGGAAGTTGAACACGTTCGCACGGATGTACGGGTAGTCTGTTTGAGCCTGCTTAATACCAACTGGTATATCAAACAGCTTAAGAACCAGTGGTCGCATAATTCTCCACCGATAAAGATTTCCTACACAAATAATCAGATTGGTCACCTGGAAGACAAGTTCAACTTCGATAAACCTTCTGATTTCTGGACTCCTGAGACAGTAAAGGTGCCTGTTAACAAGAATGCACTCAAAGAACACTTCAGCACTCCATCAAAGACGGGTAATGAAGTTGCACGCAAAGATTCCAACTTCGTATTACAGGATCCCGGTATGGCCTTTGATGTTCCCGTCGATTCGCTTGATAATCAGCTCAGCTGGTACTACCAGGGACGTTATATGGGGCAGGATCAATCGGGCCAGAAACGGTATTATACCATGATCCAGGACGATATGGTGATGGATATCATCCGCAACAATATTAATACGCGTCCAATCTATTTTGCCATCACAGTATCGTACGACGCCCAGTTAAATATGCAGAAATACTTCCGGCTGGAAGGTCAGGCTTACCGGGTCGTTCCCAAAGCAAATCCTGGCGGTTCCCCCTATGTGGATACCGCTGTTCACGGAGCGCGATTAAGAGGATTCAGGATGCGTAATTTCAATAATCCTCATGCCTATTTCGATGAGAATATTCGCAGGATGATTGATAATTACCGTGAACTGATCAGTAATGAGGCAACAGCATTCATGGCCAAGAATGAGCCCGACAGCGCGATAAGCTGGCTCAAATGGGGCGAACGCAAGATTCCTTTTGACGTGATAAACAGCCAGTATGGATCTGAAATTCGCTATGCCTACAAGTATGCCCAGGCCGGTGATTATAAGGATGCCAGGCGTGTTGGACAGGCCTACTACGACACGATGATCAAGGATCTTAAAGAGTCCATGAGTGATCTAAACAGCCTTGAATCGCAAATACAGGATCTGCAGCAGAAAGCTCAGATGGCAAATGCTGACGCTAATATGGCCGAAGCCCGGGCTCTTCAGGATCGTGCCAGAACCCTCATGGGTACCCGGCAAAGCTATACCCGTAATGTCTATATCAACTCGGGCCAGCTTTTCATTCTGCAACGCATCTACTACCTGAGTGGCGATACCACCAAGGCCAAGGCCATTACCGAAGAAGGTGACAATATCACCGATAACCGGGTTGGCTTTCCAAAGACGGAAGAGCAAAACAAGATGATGGTCGAACAAATGTTCGGCCCATAAATCCGATATTTTTCGCGCAGCCGTTCATATACATTCCTGTTACGGATAAGTATAATATTATGAATGGCTGCAACTTAGCCCTGTCAAGAATTCTGTGACGAATACAACTTTTTAAAGTGTATCTTCGTTGCTAAATCACTTTGTTCCTGAAATTGCGGGAGTAAGTAAATAAACAAGGGCACCGTTTACCTATGAATTCTTGACGCATGCGAACTGATCATAAGTCACTAAACCGGATATTCGCGTTTTTCGTTTTTCTGGCATCCTTCATTCTTTATGTGTTAACATTGGCTCCCACCGCAAGTTTCTGGGATCCACCTGAGTACATCGCCGCTGGACACTGGCTTGAAGTGGTCCACCCGCCCGGCGCTCCCCTTTCTGCTCTGCTCGACCGCCT
>DATFNI010000469.1:0-7541 GCA_035266485.1 Balneolales bacterium | reverse complement strand
GGGGAAATACGGATTGCAGGATATCTCCAGGGATTTTGACACCGCATCCGTTTTTGAGCATGTTCGTAAAACCAGACAATATGTGTATAATGAAGCGGATCAGCCTGCCATTTACGAAAAGATGGGGATAACCGTGGAGTTTGGGTATGCACACTTTAATGACAATCACAGCCTGACCATCGAAGGGAATGGAACGAGCAGGACGGTAAGTTCAAAATATATTATTATCGCGGCAGGCAGTCGTGCCATTATCCCACCTGTCAAAGGTCTGGATGATGTCGGTTATCTTACCAACGAGACCATTTTTGAGCTGAATAAGATTCCACATCGTCTGATAATCATCGGGGGGGGACCCGTCGGTACAGAGATGTCGCAGGCTTTTTGCAGACTGGGTTCCAAGGTGGTTGTGATTGACAAGAATCCACATATACTGGCCAAAGATGATTTTTCGCTGACAGAAATACTAAAGGAAAATCTGGAGAAGGAAGGGATTCGTTTTTTAATGAAAACGGATGTTCATGATATAAGTGAAACGAATGGGACGATTCGTCTGCATGTGACGACGGGTGGGATAAATGATACGGTTGAGGGGGATGCGTTGTTAGTGGCAGCGGGGCGTGGACCACGGCTGGATCGTTTGAATCTCAATGCAGCCAATGTAAAAACATACTCCAGGGGGATCGAAGTCGACAAACACGGTCGGACCAGCGCAAAAAACATCTATGCCTGTGGCGATGTCACCGGCAAATTCCAGTTAACCCACATGTCGGAACATACGGCGAAGACGGCTGCCGTACATGCTTTGCTGAAACTGCCCTACCGTATCGATGAGAAACATATCGTATGGGCGACATATACCGATCCCGAACTGGCTCATGTCGGTGCAACACGCGGGCAACTGGATCGTAATGAGGTTTCGTATAAACGGTATCGATTCCCTTACAACAAGATAGACCGGGCAATAGCCGAAAATGAAGTAACCGGTTGGATCCATATTTATGCAGGGGAGAGAAGCGGAAAGATATTGGGCGTTGATATACTTGGAGAACGGGCCGGCGATATGATTAGTGAATATGCCCTTGCCATGAAAAACGGCATCTCTTTGCGCAAAATTGCAGATACAATACATCCATACCCGACATATGGCCTGGGCGTTCGGAGAGCTGCCGACCAGTGGTATGTTCAGCGGCAATCGGTGGGACTAATCAGGGTTGTACAAAAGCTGTTCGGTTACCGGGGGCTTTTGCCTGATTTGAGTGATAAGGAGAGAATCGTATAGTGTATCGTTTATTCTCCAAATAAAAAAAGGCGCCTGCCCAAAGACAGCCGCCTTAAAAAATCATGATGATTATTGCCCTATACCATTGCCCGCAGGGTACTTCCAATTTCAGCAGGACTTTCACATACGGTGATACCAGCTTCGCTCAGAGCCTTCATTTTTTCCTGGGCTGTGCCCTTGCCGCCAGAAACGATGGCTCCGGCGTGACCCATTCGGCGTCCCGGAGGGGCAGTCCGTCCGGCGATAAATGCAACTACGGGTTTTTTTACATTTTTCTTGATCCAGGCCGCTGCTTCTTCTTCGGCCGTACCGCCAATCTCGCCAATTAGTACGATTGCATCGGTGTCCGGATCATCATTGAACAGTTTTACCGCATCGAGATGTGTGGTACCGATGACCGGATCACCCCCAATACCAATGGCAGTGCTTTGCCCAAGACCTTCCTTGGTAAGCTGGTCAACGGCTTCGTAAGTGAGGGTGCCGGAGCGTGAGATGAGCCCCACGGAACCTTTGATAAATATGTTGCCCGGCATGATGCCGATTTTGGCTTCACCCGGTGTAATAACACCCGGGCAGTTCGGACCCACCAAAGTGGCGCCATGTCGCTGAACAACCGTTTTGGCTGTAATCATATCCTTGACGGGAATGCCTTCGGTAATGCAAATAATTGTTTTAACTCCGGCAATAGCAGCCTCGGCAATAGCGTCTGCCGCAAACGGAGGAGGAACGAAAATAACGGAAGTATTTGCTCCTTCTTTCTCAACGGCTTCAGCTACCGTATTAAAAACAGGTCTGTCCAGGTGTTTCTGGCCCCCTTTACCCTGGGTGACGCCACCGACAACATTGGTTCCATAGTCGATCATCTGACCGGCGTGGAAGGTTCCTTCGCTACCGGTAAAACCTTGAACGACCAGTCGGGTATCCTTTCCAACAAGTACACTCATTATGCTAAAAATTTTTCACAAAAAGGGTTTTCATTTGCAGCCTGAATATACCGTTATCCCTTAGATTTGACAACTGAAAAACTTGCATAATGCTGGGTGAGATGCTAAGATATCCCGAAAAATCCACAGAAATAAAATAACGGCAGATCACTTTCCGATACGGGATCTACCTGTTACATTTCAGCATGGTTACAGACGCAAAAAAAGAAGAAGTTCGCGATTCGGCTGACATTGTTGAGGTGGTCTCTGATTATGTGAAACTCAGGCGCTCCGGAAATGGTTTTATGGGGCTGTGTCCGTTTCATAATGAGAAAACCCCTTCATTTCATGTCTCTCCCAGGCTGGGCATTTATAAATGTTTTGGATGCGGGGAGGCCGGCGATGTCTTCAATTTTGTGATGAAGATGGAAGGGGTTGGTTTCAATGAGGCTGTGCGTTCTCTGGCTGAACGATATGGGGTTTTCATTCCAGAGGAAGAGGTACCGGAACAGGATGAGGCTCATTTACTTCGTGAGGGTATCTATCACGCACTTCGCTATGCCGGGCTCTTCTACTATCGTATGCTGACCGAGTCGGATGAGGCCGAAGTGGCGCGTAAATACCTGGAGAAAAGACAGCTGAATCAGCAGACGATCAAGAAATACGGCTTGGGATATGCTCCTGACAGCAAAGATAGTCTCTATCGAAAGGCGCTCGCAGATGGGATCAGTGAAGAGTATCTGCACCAGGGGGGCCTTATCAAATACGGCCGTAATAACCAGGATGTGATCGACACTTTTCGCGGGCGGCTCATGTTTCCCATCTTCAACCCGTCCGGGAAGGTCATTGCGTTTGGCGGCCGGATTCTTGGGAATCAAAAGACAGCCAAATATATCAATTCGCCACAAACGCCTGTTTATAACAAAAGCGAAGTTCTTTACGGGATACAGGTGGCAAGGAATGAGATTCGAAAAGAAGGTGAAGCCATCCTCGTAGAGGGGTATACCGATGTACTGAGCATGCACCAGGCGGGCATCCGGAATGTCGTTTCAACCAGTGGCACTTCCCTGACTGCCGGACAGTTACACGTGATACACCGGTATGGAGAGCGTCTCCAGATGATTTACGATGCGGATTCAGCAGGACAGAACGCCATGGTTCGCGGACTGGATCTTGCCCTGATGGAAGGGCTGGAAGTCCGGTTGCTTCAGCTTCCGGAGGATGAGGATCCGGACTCGTTTGTTCGTCAGTTTGGGGGGCCGGCATTGCTGGAGTATATAAAATCAGAATCACGCGACTTTATCACATTCCTTGTGAAAAAGGGTGAGGCTGCCGGAGACTGGGATGATCCGCTGCGGCGTAAGAGGGCTATCACCGATCTTGTCAGACATATCGCCCATGTTTCCGATCCTATTGCACAGGAAACATACATGCAGCATCTGAGCAATCTGACTAAAATTGGGGATCGTGTGCTTCATCAGGAACTGAGTACGATGCTCGCTGACATACGGCGTGAAAAACAGCGTGAACGGCGTCGAAACGAGAGGGTAAAGGTTAATGAGGATACTCCCGGACAGGGAAAAAAGGAGGGAACACAAGATGAAGAGGTACGAGGAACCAGAGCGGATCTTAGTCGCAAAACCGAATCTTCGAAAGCTGATGAAGCACCTCTGAATCTTGAACCTAAGTTTGAGAAAGAGATCATTCGGCTGATGATCGAATATGGCCGGAGCATGGTCGAATATATAGGACGCCAATGCAATGAAGATCATTTTGAGAATTCGTATTTAAAAGATTTTTTTCTGGATATAATCGATCGTTATCAGGCTGAGGAGGAGATATCGATCGAAGCATACGCAGCCAGAGAGCATCCCTATCCGGCAATAGTCGGGGAAATTGTCATGGATCCTCATGCACCCAGTGAACGCGGGCAACAGAAAGCCGGCAGACTGCTTGTTAAAGATGTGGACCCATTCCGAACGGCGCGCGGTGCGATGAAAGCGCTGAAAATTCATTTCCTGGATCGATTAAAAACCCAATTAGAGGGTGAATATCAGAGAGCCACACCTGATGAGAAGCAATCGATTAACAAGTCAATATCGCAAGTTGGGCTGGAAAGGGTAAATCTTGAACGTTACTCGCCAGATGAATTGTTTGATACTCCGGATCACACCGATCCGGAAGAATCTTAAAACAGCCCGGTATCAAAGACTTTCGGGGCTCTTCGCTTGATTAAAAACTTTTCGTATCCTAAAGGGAACAATTCATTAGACAATTACCCCGTTAGCATCAATCTATTATAGATTTCTCGTGAATAAGAGTTAAATGCAATGAAGAATGTAGAATCAAGAGTATTTTTCGGAGCCAAAGTATTTTTAGGGATTGTATTTTTGATCATGCTGTGTAGCAACGGCTATGCACAAATACATAAACTACCCGACGGTATTGTCGTTCTTGATAATTTCCAACAAGACACAGTCGGACACCTTCCATATAATTGGTATGACCGAAACGGGGATACAAAGACTCAGTTTTTTTCGCCGGGCCATAGAAAGGAATTTAAATACGAAATAAAACAACAGGGTAAAAACAAGTACCTGGAATATAGTGGGATGGAAGCCCAGCATCTGAATTTGCCATTAATCGATCAGAAGCAAATAAATATTAAAAAAACGCCAATTTTAACATGGAAGTGGCGCGTATGGGAGATCCCAAAGGACGGCGATGAAAATGTGAGTAAACGAAATGACAGCGCTGCAGGAATTTACGTGGTATGGGGATTTACTTCGGTATTCAAAATTCCGAAATCAGTCAAGTACGCATGGAGCTCTACATTACCGGTGGGTACAATTCTTTCGAAAAACTTTAATAATCAGAAGATTGTGATTCTTGCAACGGACAGCAAGGATCTGGGAAAATGGATCACATTCCGTCGCAATATCTACCAGGATTACAAAAATCTTTTCGGTGAAGATCCTCCGGAACGGCCAATCGCGATTTTGATTTTAAGCGACGGCGATTCCACTCATAGTCACGTCAGAGCGGATTATGACGATCTCGAATTGCGGCCGGTAAATATGTTACAGTCGCCCGATGATGACGAGTGATTTTCAATGGATATATATTTCTAAAGTCTAAACTATTTAATCTCATGAGCCGTGAACTGGATATCGCCAGAAAAGCAGCATTTGCAGCAGCAGATCTCATTCGTGATTATCATACCGAACATAGCGGATTAGGCATTCGATATAAGGGGCGTCATGACCTGGTGACAAAGGCCGATGTAACCAGCGAAGAAATTATCCTTTCCTATATAAAAGACGCTTTCCCGGACGATGAGATCTTGGCGGAGGAATCAACCGGAGAAGAAACGTTGACCGATAAACGGACATGGATTGTGGACCCGATTGACGGCACAACCAATTTCGCCCATCAGTTTCCGCTGTTTTGCGTGTCCATTGCGTTATTCGAAAATAAAAAAGCGCAAATGGGGCTCGTATATGAAGTCAACCAGGGAGAAATGTTTACCGCTGAACGGGGAGAGGGTGCATGGCTAAACGGCAAACAGGTCAATGTTTCGGATATCGATCAACCGGACGAGGCATTGTTTGGTACAGGCTTCCCTTACCGGGATCTTGAATTGATTGATGATTATTTGCAACTGTTTAAAGTCTTTATGGAAGAGACGCAGGGAGTCCGTCGTCCCGGTACAGCTGCCTATGATCTCTGTTGTGTAGCGGCGGGGCGTTTCGACGGTTTTTATGAATATTCACTGGCTCCCTGGGATGTTGCCGCAGCCTCGCTCATTGTTCAGGAAGCCGGGGGGGTTGTCACGGATTGGGAGAATGATCAAAAATGGTTATTCGGCAAGAGGATCATTGCTGCTAATCCCAATATGCACACATACATCCTGAACAAGATTCATGGTACCATACCGGCTGAATACCGCAGAAGCAAATAAGTAACCCTTGCGTATCTGTTTCTTACAGATGTATTCAATTTGATCTCAATGTCTTCGGGTTATTATCTTAGCTACAGTAAGATTGACTGGAATAAGCGACTATGGAACTTGGTAACAATTTGAGGCGATGTCGTTTCAATAAACATGAAACTACGCAACAAGCACTAGCCGAGGCCATCGGAGTAACCAGACAGACCATTCTTTCGATTGAAAAGGGCAAATTTATCCCGTCTACACTACTTGCCCTTAAAATTGCAAAATTTTTCAACACGTCTGTTGAAGAAATTTTTTTCATTGAAGAGGAAAATATACCAAAATAACAAAGCCTTACGGGCTTAAGGAGGATGCAATGACTACCAAATTGCTTGTCGTCTCTATTCTTGTCTTGCTGGCACTTCTCTATTGGATTTTACCGAACACCAGGCTTTCACGAAAATTTAGAATGAATGTCGCGACATTTTACATTATGAATGCCGTTGGAATTGTATTCGGGATAATAGGGATCGTTATATCTTTTATGAGGCCGGATCTGATTTTTGAAAGGCATTACTTCGAATTAATTCTTATTCCCATATTGTGCATTTATGTCTATACCGCCATTATCAGAAAGGCTCAGACCGTGAGTACGGTCAGCGATTTATATGACGAGAAGCAGAATTTAAATATGACTCAGGCTGCTGCGTTAACCTGGCCTGTCTCGATTATCATTGTGTTTTTACTTTATGCAATGTATCAGGAAGGAATACTAACAGGACTGGTTTTCTTTCCTTTCTTTCTATTTTTCACCTTTACTTTTTACTCTGCCAGCACATTATATTTTTTCAGGACAAATTGAGGTGCGGATTCGTTGGCAAAATGGGCAGTGCATAAACTAAAGAATAAAACTAACGGATCGGCTTGCTTTTTCTGAAAATATCCAGATCCGAGAGTGGTACCGGACCATTATAGTATTTGAATGGCTCACCAAACTCCACACCGATCATGTGCCCGTAGAACCGTGCGCGTGCGATAATGGCCTCAAAAAAACGATTACTTGAGATATAGGTCTTGGGACCATCATCTGTTTCGGGTACGTTGAATTGCGATTTGAAGGAATGAATGGCTTTTTTCTTAAGATCTATTGTATCTGAGATATCGAAAACGAAATCCGGTTCAAAAATCCGGTCCTGCATATAATGAAGAATATGAAAAGGCCGCCATTTTTCCTGGGCCAAACCGTTCTTGTCCTTGGTCTCAATCATTCGGAGTCCGCTGTAGAAGAAAGCGTCAATGAGCAGGCGGGTCGCATTACCATGATCGGGATGCCGGTCTTCAGGGGCAGTTATAAAACAGAGATCGGGCCGGTAACGTCGCAGTGCCTGTATAATAAATTTGCGAT
>DATFNI010000468.1:0-7309 GCA_035266485.1 Balneolales bacterium | reverse complement strand
ACTGGAAATTGCAACTCCCAACCGGCCGGCTACCTATACGGATACGATATCTGTCGATTTTTCGAGTCTCCCATCGCAACAAAGCAACTCAAACATCAGTAATGGAGAGCTCAAAATCTACTATGTAAATAAATTGCCTCTGTCTGCCCAAATGAGCTTCCGGATGCTGAATGAGTTTCATCAGCCTCTGTCAACGAGTATACCGGATACGGCGGCAGGTTATCCAAAAGCAATACTTGATGCAGCACAGGTTGATTCAACAACTTTGTTTTCCTCTTATCCGGCACGGGGCGTCATGCAGATTCAATTAACGAAGGATCAGATTAACACGCTGAACCAGACCCGGTTTATGGTGGTCCGGGCATCGTTGCAGACAACAAATGATAAACCGGTGCGAATACAGGCGACCGATTACATCCGGCTGACCATGTCGGGCGACTTCTCTATTCAATCCAATGTAAATAACAAAGGGAACTGAGATGATAAAAGCATTTTTACATTGGCTACGGCTCCCGTCATTGGTTGCAATGACCGTTTTGGTGAGCATTGCCGCTCAGGCCCAGAACTTGTTCAGTTCGGCCCGAAGTATGGCACTTGGCAGTGGTGGAACGGCATATGTAGCCGGGTACCGATCCCTGTTTATTAATCCGGCCAATCTGGGCTTCTTCCGGGGTGGGAAACAAATTATGATCGGCCTGCCGGGAGATCTTTCACTAAATGCGGGCGGTTCGCTGGCAAACATAGCCGTGTATAACCGGTATTTTACCACAGGGAACAGCATCAGTCCGAATGAAGTAAATTCAATAGTCCAACAGTGGTTTGGCAGCTCACCGGATAAGATGCACAATATGGGTGTGGATGGTGAGGTAGTGCCTGTTGCTGCTGTATTCAAGTTTGGGGAGAATACGGTTGCGGGCGCTTCATTACGCTTCCGAACGCTTGGTCATGTCGGAATTAACCAGGGAATGGCCCAGTTCATGCTGCGTGGACTTGATTCCCAGTACTTCAGCCAGCCCACGCCTGTAAACATGGATCAACGCATGATGTCGACAGCGGAATTGGCTCTTGGACTATCACACCGATTCCGATTTATGGGATTGATTCCGGATAACCAACAACTATGGGTTGGTGCCACAGTACAAATTATTCGCGGACTGGCCTATTCCGAAGGTAACTTCCAATCAACTTTGCAATTGACGGACTCCTCGCTTGTGCACAAATTTGATTACACGCTGGAAACGGTCGGTTCCATGACGAATGAATTGAACCGATTCTACCGGGAACGGATAGATCCGACAATGCAACCACATCTGTCAGATATCCGGTTTCGGCCTTTCGGGGGAGGAGGAATATCAAAAGGGGCAGGATATGGGCTGGACATCGGCGCAACGTACCTGATCTCATTTGATGGTGAGTTTAATTCAGGAAAACATGCTGTTCCGGAGAAAAGCCTGGTCTTGTCGGCCGCTGTCACGGATATCGGTGCGGTCCGTTTCACACAAAACCCGGCAACCTTTCGGGCTGCCGGCACCTTTCACTGGAGCGGTTTTCAGCCTGATTACAATTACATTAATGCCAATTACGACAGCAGTTTTACGAATTATACGAACTACGTAATCAAAGACAGTCTGGCGTCGGATGTTTATGGGGCTTATAAACCGGTTAGTAACTCTGCCATAACTGCCAAATTACCGACAGCCATTCACTTCGGGGCGTACCTGAATTTACATAGGCTTGGGTTGATGGTTGATGCCGGCAGGGGCTATAATTCATATGGGATGAATTCGGATCGTCCGTATGTGTCAGTTGGTGCCGAGTTTTATCCGTTCCCATTTCTACCACTCAGAGCCGGATATCGGTTTGGAGGGAAGACAAGTGACAGTTTTGGAATTGGAACCGGGCTGGAATTCCGGAATTTCAAACTCGATATCAGTGCGATGACCGTTCCCTCATCACAACAGCATGGTTACAATATTGCAACGGCCATAAGTTCTGAGGTACTCCTCTATTAAGAATCCTGCAAAAGAGCTGATAAACTCAATATTGACCGTTTGGACGTCCGTGAGCTGTACAAACAGGATAAGCCCCAACGTTAGCACGAGCCCGGGCGTCCACGGTCATTTTTTACTTCCAAAAATTAGTCCGTATTACACCTGCTCATCAGGATGGTGCTGGCCGATCAAAATGACATTTTCACCCAGGACATTACGGATATAGAGCACCTGAACGAGGACGATGACCACGGCTGTCAGTGGTGTGGCAAGCAGCAACCCGAGACCGCCAGCCAGATAGGCCAGAAGAATCTGTGCGGATATCGTTAACGCCGGTGGCAATGATATCGCCTCAAGCTGAATCAGCGGAGCAAGCAGGTAAGCGTCGATCATGTGGATGATCACATACAGGATGAGTACATAGAGTGCCATCTGGTTACTGATGGTGAGAGCAATGAGCATAGCCGGCACTGCCGAGAGGATAGTCCCAAGATAGGGGATGAACGATAAAAGCATCGCAAAAATACCGAGCGAGAGGGCCAGCGGGACACGCATAATCCACAACCCGAGGGTCGACAGTACACCAATGGCGAGCATATACATGAACTGACCAAACATCCACCATCTCAATACACGGCTTACGTGTGAGAACAGCTCGGTTACTTTTTCCCTGTGCCTTTCCGGAAAGATGCCCCTGAATCCTTTGGTGTACATACGGTGTTCGAATGCGAGAAAGAGTCCAAGAAAGACGATTACAAAAAAGTCGAACAGGGTTCCGACGGTTGTCGTGAAAATGTCGGATACTTTCGAAAGAAGTTTAAATCCACTGGAATCACTGACGCCGGTTGTTGCCTGCTTTATCAATTGCGAACCCCACGTGGTTTGCTGAACCTGAGCGATAAAAGCATTGTAGGCCTGTCTCAGGCTTTCTCCGAATTTGTCAACCTGGGTGGCTATTTCCTGACCAAAGAACCATGTGCCTGATCCAATCAGAAGAATAATCAGAATGATGACCAGTATAAGGCTCAACTCCTCCGGAAGCTTTAGATGCTTTTCAAGAAAACCGGCGAGTCCCGTCAGGAAAACAGCGAGCAGGCAACCGGCAAAAATCAGAAGAAGGATCTGAAAGGCATAGATCATAAGCAACACGGCGAAGAAGATGCCAATGGCAAGAATCAGACGTTTTACAAATTCACTTCGTGTCATTATCGATTGAATCCTGTTCTGATTTTTGAAAATTGTTGATTGTAATTTAGTCTTTACGAAGCACAAGTTTTTGTGCCACACCCAACTAAAAGGTATTGAGTTTTATAACCGTTCCCATTTTCATATTACGTAAACAGATGTATCGTTTACGTATATAAATGACCAGATGCCGATCTGTGTTTTGAGGGGATTCCATCATTTGAAAAACAAAAAAGGCTCCATCGATTAACGAAGGAGCCTGAAGAATGTGTCGTGATAAGCATTTTATTTCGACTTCAGAGCCAGTTGAACGGCAGCTTGCAGTTCTTTGTAGGATAGGGTACCGGAGTAATAATTCCGGTTAATAATGATTGTCGGTGTCTGAAACAAATCGACACTGTTACCCAATTCAATTTGATGTCTGATAGCCATTATGGTTGTGCTGTCCTGCATACATCCATGCAGGGCTGTAAGATCTTTGACACCAGCCAGCTGAGCAAGGCTGTCAAATGGCTGAGAGGGAAAGATTCTTTGGTTTTTAAATAAAAGGTTATGGAATCGCGCATAGTTTCCCATTTTAGCGACGCACTCGGCTGCTTCAGCAGCGGTCACTGCCTGGGGGTGTTGGCGAAGCGGATAATTATACATGATGACCCGAATCTGTCCGGGATGATCATGCCGGTATTTTTCCAGGACCTTTTCAAACATCCCGCAATAGGGGCACTGAAAGTCGCTGAACTCGACTAACGTTATCGGGGCGTCTTTGGGCCCGATAGGATGGCCGCCTTTTAGCAGGATATCCCATTTCTTTCTGGATATCGTCTTCATGGGAGCCTCTCTTTGCGAGGTAGCTTTGGGCGTAATCCAAAAAGTTGCCGCCAGCAGGGACAGAAGAACAACTGTAGTGATTGAAAAAAAACGATTATTGCTCATGAGAGTTATTTATTAGTTGCAGACATACACCATGTAATTACCAACCGCCGCTGGCGCCACCGCCTCCGCCGGCAAAACCTCCGCCACCGCCGAAGCCGCCAAAACCTCCGCCACCAAAGCCACCACCTCCGGAACCGCCGCCCCAGCCACCGCCGAAGCCGCCCCCCCCGGGAAGGAAAATAAATCCGGAGGATCCGTATGTGCGCCTCCGCCGACCGCCACCGCTCCCGGAGTTGCCGCCTGGATTACGGGGACCGTCACGCCGGATTACCAGAAAATAGATAACGACCGATGCCAACAAAAGTAATGGAAACGCCCTGGAAATAGGCTGCCCCGTTTTTTTCTTGGGTTGGGCTTTATAAGTTCCTGCGATATACTGCATTATGGCGGTAGTCGCCTGATTCAGGCCCTGATAGTAATTTCCTCTTCGAAAGGCAGGCTGCATGACGTCACGAATAATACGCCCGGCCAGGATATCCGGCAGGGCACCTTCAAGCCCGTAACCGACTTCGATGCGCATTTTATGATCATCACGTGCAATAAAGATAAGAATGCCGTTACGCTTATCATGCTGGCCGACGCTCCAGGTATCCATCACCTTCAGTGAGAAATCATCGATAGGATAACCCTGGAGACTGGGTACCGTTATGATTGCCAGTTCGTTGGAGGTGCTGTCGCGATAGTTGCTCAGTTTCTGGTCCAGTGCACGTACTTCACCCGGACTTAGCATGTGAGCAAAGTCATTGACAAAACCAACCGGCTTTTTGGGGAAATCCTGGGCGTGTAACACGCTGGCAGGTAAGATTAAACAGAGTAAGACCAGAAAGAGCCAGAAACTAATCCGACTCGTTCTTGTAGCTAATTTCATCACTTAATTCGTTTTTGTCGTCACTTTGCCAGGGGAAGTGGGTGCGCAGCTTTTCTCCTGCCATTTTAACCCCCTGAGCGATTCCCTGAGCATATTTCCCTTTCCTGAACTCCCGGATCATTTGATCGCGTACATCATTCCAAAAGTCCTGTCCGACCTGGTCGTGGATGGCCGTGTCGCCGAAGATAGCCAGCTTGCGATTGTCAATGGCCACATAAATCAGTACTCCGTTTCGCAGTTTTGTCTTGTGCATCTTCAGTTCCGCAAACACAGCCTGTGCCCGATCGAGAGCTTCCGTTTCACACTCGTCTTCTATGTGCACCCGAATCTCACCCGACGTGCGGTGTTCGGCCGACTTGATGGCCTCAATGATCAAAGACTCATCATCTTTCGACAAGAGGTGGTGGACTTGCGGTTCGCTCATGTGGATTGCCTAGAATTGAACTTTGGGTGCCTGCGCTGCTCCTTGCTGTGCCTGGAAGTAAGCCATTTTGTGAAATCCGAGGATGCCTGCTATCAGGCTGCCCGGGAAGCGCCGGATGGCTATGTTATACTTTTGGGCTTCATCATTAAACCGTTTCCTCTCAACTGAAATCCGGTTCTCGGTTCCTTCCAGCTGAACCTGCAGATCCCGGAAGTTCTGATTAGCCTTCAGATCGGGATATCGTTCAACGGTGACCAAAAGTCGTGAAAGGGCACCGCTCAGCCGGTTTTGAGCCTGCTCAAAATTGGCAAGAGCTTGTTGATTGGTCAGATCACTCGCTTTGATGTTGATGGAAGTAGCTTTGCTGCGGGCCTCAGTAACAGCCGTCAGGGTTTCTTTTTCGAAATTTGCTGCGCCTTTTACGGTATTTACCAGGTTCGGTATCAAATCCGAACGGCGCTGATATTGGTTTTCCACCTGCGACCACTGCGAGCGGACGCCTTCCTGGAGATCAACCAAATTGTTGTTAACGCTGACTCCCCATAAAAAAAGAATAACAATGATACCAACAGGTATAAGTTTCTTGATCATAGTGCACAGATTAGTTTTATAAGAGACTCAATATAAGAAATGAAGGAAATCTTCATAGCCGGTGATTAGAAAATCAATTGGGTTCTAATGATATTACTACGGGTTGCAATTGGTTAGGTTACGGGTGTGTCGTATTTTTAGATCCAAAATGAAACAAAACGCATCTCATGGCTGCCATTAAAAACCCTTCATTTATCTATTTCGATCTGGATAATACACTCCTCGATCATACAAGTGCTGAACGTGCGGCACAGGCTGAAACGTATGAACATTTTAGTTTCCTTCATGATATCCCCCTTGAAAAATGGCTGGATACGTATCATGAAGTAAATGTTGATCTATGGGATAAATACGGGAAACACGAGATTGAACGCGCGTATTTACAAAGACACCGGTTTGAAGACACTCTGGCAGCTCTGGGTCTGGATACAAGCGGGTGGGAGCCGGTCGCCCGGTTTTATATCAATCGTTACGAGGATTACTGGCAGTGGATTGATGGAGCAAAAACCGGTTATGAATTAATCCGGAAGAAATATCCGACGGGCATACTGACCAACGGTTTCCTGGAATTGCAGCAAAAGAAATTCAAGCGTTTCGGATTCTATGAAATGGCGAAGGAACTGGTCATCTCTGAAGAAGTGGGTTATATGAAGCCACAGCCCGAAATTTTTGCCCATGCAACCCGGCGAACCGGATTGAAACCCGAACAAATCCTCTACGTCGGCGACTCCCTGACTTCCGATATACGCGGCGGCTCTTCATATGGCTGGAAAACGGCCTGGTACACCCCCAATGGCATTCCCACCCAAACCAACGAGGCTGATTTTGTGTTTGAGGATTTTGGGAAGTTGGTTGAATGGCTTATCGGCTAGTGTGTGGTTCAAGCGAGGACGCTTGAACCAGCATCGGATGTGGTGTTGCGTCTAACTTACACCCGGGCCGGTACTGGCGTCCTCGCCGGTACCACACACTGTGGTTAAACAAGCGATCACAGAATTATTTTAACTAAGTTTTAATCCAACCGGTGGGTTTTCGTATTTTCTGTCGGGATTTTATAATCACACTAATTTCTAAGACATGGCGCAAACCGTAACAAACGAACCGGAAGTAACACTGGAACTGGCTCTTGAACATGGCCTGACCGAAGAGGAATTTGAAAAAATCTGTTCGATACTGGGCAGAACACCTAATTACACGGAGCTTGGTGTCTACTCTGTGATGTGGAGTGAGCACTGTTCCTACAAAAACTCGATAGCACTGCTTAAGAAGCTTCCAAGGAGCGGGCCCCAGATGCTGGTCGGTGCCGGTGAAGAAAAC
>DATFNI010000467.1:0-9404 GCA_035266485.1 Balneolales bacterium | reverse complement strand
CAACTAATATTTCTATGATATTCGCATACGTATTATTCAAAAAATTGCAAACTACCTTTTCTATGTATTTTTCTTCATTTAAAACAGGTATCGCGATCGTTACAGATGGATTCAAGAGTCTTTTCCCAATATAATCCGATGCATCTATTTGCTCATTTTCAGGTCCAAATGATTTAGTGTCTCTTGTTAAATCCACAGTCGCCCTCTCTATTCCTATAATTACAGCCATTTACTACATAAAATTGCTCTAATAAGTAGATTAAGAAAAAATTTAGATCGCAAGCTTTAAACTTATCAACTGACATGATAGGATGTTGTAAATACCAATACTCATTAGTCAGAAACCTTTTGTTTCCTAAACTCCGCTATATTTAGATTCAAATTTATCTTTTTGCGCTATCAAATAGCTAAATATATATCACGATTTTAGCATTTGTAAAATATATCAAATAATCACCTCCTAGTAGCCTACTGCTAAAGTAGACACCAGAAAGCAGCGAAAAATCTTTACTGCGAACATTACCGATGATATTCGGTGTTTTACCTTTTTCATACCTAAAGTATTATCATTTCTTAATTCTAAACAAAGGTATGACTAAACAGAAGTAATAAAGTTTATCGCGAAAATTGCAAATAACATGGACGAGATTTGTTACTCAGATGAAAATAGTTGAGATATTTTTTGTCAGGTTAATTTTTGTTTTCGTCACAAATTTTGCAAATATTTAAGTTATTAAAATTATTTGATTTAAAATGAATAATACTTCGAAAAATGCTATTCTCATAACCGGAATTCACCGATCCGGGACAACCTGGATTGGTAAGATGTTAAGCATGGGTAAAGAAACTATCGGGGCAAGGGAACCTTTCAATGTGGAAAAATGGTCCTACGCTCTAAATAATTTAGCCCAATATGCATACACCTATATTCCCGGATTAGATGAAAAAGAGGCCTACAATGCTTTCGAAAAAATCTTATACAATAAAACCAGAAAAGTATTTTCAAGAAACGAGTTGAAATATTGGTTCCCATACCTACGAAAGGGACGTATCATAATTAAGGATGCCACAGCAGCTATGTCCAGCGAATGGCTATATAAAAATTTTGATCTTAATGTATTAATCACCGTACGCCATCCTGCTGCTTATGTTACCAGTTTATTGCGGGTTAATTGGGACTTTCCATTTGAAAATCTATTAAACCAAAAAACACTGATGGAACGGGAATTATTCCCTTTAAAAGAAGAAATGGAAAATATTGGTAATAATTTTATTGATAAAGCGGCCTTGTCATGGAAGTGTATTTATTACGTACTGACAAACTATATCAGGCGAAATGATTGGTTATATAAAAGGCACGAAGATTTATCCAGGAATCCCGTGGATGAATTTGAAGATTTATATAATGTATTAGGTTTACAATGGGATGATGAGGTACGTCAGAAAATTTTGCAATATACCGGCAGCTCAAATCCAGTGAGTGCGGAGGCAGGTGTAGTTCATCAATTAAAACGTGATAGTAGGAGCTTGGTAAATTTATGGAAAGAAAAATTAACTCCAGATCAAATAAAAAGAATCAAAGAAATTACTGACCCTATCAGTAGTATTTATTACGACGACTCTGAGTGGTAAAGCATCATTGTCTTAATCATCCTTATAAAAATACCTGGTTCTCTCTCGTTAATATCATTTCAAGTCTAGCGATTCACTTTACATATCAAGTGTCCGTTTAACTTTAGAAGTGATCTTACCAAAATCACCAGACTTTAACGCGATTCCCAACTGCATGATTTTTGATTTCCAGAGCGACCCTTTACTCTTCCTCAAAAGATAAGGCTGTAATCCCCACCATTCTGAATGGTCTACAGAAGAGGTCATCTTGAAAACAGCTGTTCGACCTAGAATATTCTTATACAATTCCCAGTGTGAATCGTGCTTCAAAAAGTCATACAAAATTTTCCCAGTCCAGATATGGATGTCATCAATAATAAGATATCCATTAACTTTTAGCATGAGGGAGAGATAATAATAATCCAAAAAAGGTGTCGGGAAAGCATGTCGCCCATCAATAAAAGCTAAATCTACTTTCTCTTGTATTAATTTTGGCAATACGAATTCCGACTTTTCAACAATGAATTTCGTTTTACTGGAATCAATGTAAAACTTATCGAAATATCTTTGCAATAGATCTATTTCATCCTGAATTGGCGCTATGCAAATATGATCACAGCGGTTAAGGGTAAAAATTAATGTACTGAAACCTACTCCCGTCTCAATGGTTCGCATATTATTCAACGATAGCTCATTGATAACATCTATCGTTTGTCTGCTAATATGATGAACGGTTGTAGTCCCGCCCTCATGAATACTAGGTGGCTCATCCAGGTATGCGGAAAGATCTAACATAATCTTTGTGATAAAATGGAAAATTACAACAAATTTTCAGCAAAAATTTTGTTATAGATTCAGCTTGCTTAACTAATAAAATAGAGAGACTAAATTTATTGTTGCTCAATAAACTCCATAAATGTTATTCGTGTCCCCTCACACCCGCGTCCCACCGGACAGCAGGTACAACACCGCCATCCTCACCGCCACCCCGTTCGTGACCTGGTTCAGGATAATCGCCCGGTCGCTGTCGGCGACTTCGCTTTCCATTTCAACGCCGCGGTTGATAGGTCCGGGATGCATGATCCGGAAGTCGGGATATTTTTCGAGATGCTCTCTCTTGATGCCGAATCTCTCGTGGTATTCGCGCAGGCTCGGGAACAGTCCTTTTTCCTGGCGCTCCAGTTGGATACGCAGGGCCATCGCCACATCACACCAGGCCAGTGTCTCATCGAGATCGTATGAGATATCCGCACCAAGTTCATCGGCGTAAAGCGGCATGAGTGTCTTCGGTCCGCACAGCACAACTTTTGCCCCCAGTTTCTTCAATCCGATGATGTTGGAGCGTACTACACGGCTGTGCGTGATATCTCCGATGATCGCCACTTTCAGTCCCTTGAGCTGATCATAGTACTGCCGCATGGTGAACATGTCGAGCAGAGCCTGGGTCGGATGCTCATGTGCCCCGTCGCCTGCATTGATGATGGCTGCCGACACGCATCGTGTGAGATAATAGGGAACCCCGGGGCTTTTGTGCCTCACCACAACCATATCGATCTTCATCGATTCGATGTTGCGTATCGTGTCTTTGAGCGACTCCCCTTTCTTGGTACTCGATGCGCTCGTCGAAAAGTTGACAACATCGGCGCCCATCCGTTTCTGGGCAAGTTCAAAAGAAATGCGGGTGCGTGTACTGTTCTCGTAAAAAAGGTTGACGATCGTCTTATCGCGCAGAGTCGGGACTTTGGGAACCGGCCGATCCAGGATTTCACGGAAGTGACGAGCCTGCTCTATCACATATCGTATATCATCGGCAGAATAATCCGCTAAACCCAGCAGGTGCCGGTGAGAAAAAACATATGTCGAATCGTTTATTGCCATTAAACACCTACGTCTTTTTTTGCACCATCCTGGTCCGCAAGGTTCATCGATATAAAATCACAAATCGTATATCGGTCAATCGATCTATCGCAAATCATTCAGACACCTCCGGGTTTTCGATAAGGTAAACAGCATCATCACCATCCAGCTCGGCGACATGTACCCGGACTTCCTCATTGATGTGTGTCGGTATGTTCACACCCACATAGTCGGCACTGATCGGCAACTCGCGGTGACCGCGGTCGACCATGCAGCAGAACCGGATGCTCTTGGGCCGGCCATAACTGGTGAGCGCATCCATCGCGGAGCGCACCGTCCGTCCGGTGTACAGCACGTCATCAACCAGGATCAGGTCCTTGCCATAGATATCAAACGGGATCTCGGTTACTTTGACTGTAGGCATCTTCAGGGCGGAACGAAAATCATCCCTGTAGAAGGTCACGTCCAGCACGCCGAAGGGCAGTTCCTTGTGATAATATTCGTTTATGTATTTGCGGATACGACCGGCAATGGGAACACCGCGGGTCTGCATACCTACTATGGCAAGATTCTCAAGGTCGTCATGAGGTTCCACAAACTGATGAGCCAACCTGCGGTAGGTGCGATCCAACTCATCTCCGGATATAATCTTTACTGATTTCAATAGTTGCTCCGATTTCATGTCGAATGAAATTAGCCAAACTGCCTATCTATCACAATATAGTATTGAGTCGTGAGTATTGGGTAGTGAGACTTTGGCTGTATGCAAGTCAAGTTGCAACTGTTTACTGTTTACTGATAGCTGTAAATGGTATCTTATTGCTGCTCACTGTTCAAATATTCTCACTACTCACGACTATTAACCGATGTCGAACAAAGCTTTTTTTCTGGATCGCGACGGGACTTTAAATGTTGATTACGACTATGTTCACAAGATTGAAGAGTGGACCTGGTGCGATGGTGCCATCGAGGCTCTTGAACTTATCCGTGATTTGGGATATAAGATTTTGGTTGTGACCAATCAGTCGGGTGTGGCCCGGGGACGTTATGATATGGATGATGTGAACAGGTTACATCAATGGGTGGATGACCAATTGGCCCAACACGATGTCCGGATTACAGAATGGTATGTGGCACCGTGGCATCCCGAATTTCACGGCGACCGTGACCCCGAGCTTTTGAATTACCGGAAGCCGGGTATCGGGTATTTCGAAGAAGCCAGGGATCAATATGATCTTGATTTGTCGCAATCGTGCATGGCCGGGGATAAAGTGAGCGACCTGCAGCCGGCAGTAGAACTGGGAATAACACCATTTTTTATTCGATCCCGGCATGAGGAATCGCAGGACCACCAATGGCTTAATCAACATGAGATTGAAACCTATGACCGGCTGCTGGATGCCGTCATGACCCTGCAAAAGGAGAATGTATCGTGAAAAAGGAACAGGCTCTCGTCAGCATCGATTTCTGGAACACGCTGGTAAAGGGACGAAGTAACGGTCAAAAAAGGCATCATATCCGGATAGCAGCTATCCGGGAAACCGGAGATAAATACGGTATCGAACTCACTGAAGATCAGATTGTCGAGGCATTTTCATTCGTATCCAATGTGTTCGATGAAATCTGGTTTGGACGACAGCGCACCCTTACGAGTCCGGAACTCCTGAAGATGTTGCTCGAACGGTTGTCACTGGAACCGACACCCGGCGAAATAAAACATCTCGAAGAAGTCTTTGAACAATCATTATTAAACGCTCCACCCGAACCGGCTGACGGCGTTATTGAAGCGGTGCCAAGGCTGGCAGAAGTGTATCCGCTCGCTGTTATCTCCGATACCATGTACACATCCGGCCGCACGCTTCGTACCTACCTGGAACAGCTCGGACTGGTAAACCACTTCCAAAGTTTTGTTTTCAGTGATGAAGCCGGCTATAGCAAACCGAACGTCAAAGCATTTCAAAAGGTCATGTCGACAGTTGGAGCTCTGCCCGAACGTTCATTTCATATCGGTGACATGGACCAGACGGATATCACCGGAGCCAGAAATGCCGGCATGTTTGCTATCCTGTATACCGGCGTGTCGAACAGTTCCGCAGTAAGTAATCATGCCGACGCTGTCTTTGAACACTGGCAGGATATCGTTAATTATCTGCTGGATAAGAACTAGCAGTGGGGCTGCCAGCCCGACGGCACGGGCGTTATACTGACAAACAGCGTTTATCAACACTATGCACGGAATCAGGTCGTGAGGTCGATGAAACATGTTTATTAGCAATTGAAGCGTTTGCCGATCCTCTGCAGATCCATCATTAGCTATTTTTTTTGGGGGGTATAAAACGGCGGATAACAAAACCAAATTCGACCGATGAATGGAGCTAAAGCTCTCATCTATCTCAGCTTTTCTATTCCGTCAGCTGAAGCAGACGGCAATGTATGAGTATCTAATGCATCGGGTTTTTGATGCTGATAAGTCTGCAGAACCTACTTCCACCGATTGGCTATTCGTTTTACAGCCCTGTAAACGGCATAACCTGGCATCAGCTACCAATCCGTTTTGAAAAGTAGAATATACGCTTTGAAACAGTCTGACGGATCTTATTGTCGGACAAGCTGTCCGACCTACGGTTTATAACCGTAGGTCGGTCTGCCAGACCGACCAGCACCAACGGTGCAGGTTTGAACAGTGTCTGTCCACACCATATACAACCCAGATTCATAGATAGGCACGGTGTGTTTCACAGAAATCCGGGGCGTAGGTTGTTGTCGCGGGATACTTAACCAAGCAAAATTAGCTAAAACGCCGATTATCCCTGTCATCGTCGACAAACCATGTATAGCTATCAATTCTTTTTAAAAACCGGCGGAAATCGCCACCAGGTTGTATCACGTGCCAGCTTATCGGCCCCGAAGGTTTTCAGGACCGACCTACAGCTTGTTCTTATTATTCGACCTACTAATCCATAAAACTTTTGGCGTCGACCAGGGTGTTTTTGCCGTTTACGTACACGGCATATTGAAACCCTTTGTGGATAGCATACCCGCCGTAGCTTCCGTCTCTGCTCAGGGCGATGTAGCCAACCTGGTACTTTTCATACCCGGCGATGCGATCCATGATACGTTCCAGGGTCTTCTTGCACGCTTCAGTCGGGGAATACCCCTGGCGCATCATCTCTACTACTGTGAATGAACCGCACGTGCGCATAACCAGCTCTCCCAGACCGGTTGATGATGCTGCTCCGACCTTATTGTCGACATAAAGTCCGTCCCCAATGATAGGAGAATCACCCACACGGCCATGCATCTTGAATTTCACACCGCTCGTGGTGCAGGCACCCGACAGGTTCCCGCTCTTGTCGAGAGCGACCATCCCGATAGTATCGTGGTTTTCGATATTGATAACCGGTTTATACTTCGATGTCTTTTTCCATTCTTCCCACTCCTTTTTTCCCTCGGCCGTCAGCAGTTTCGTTTTTTTAAAACCCTGTTCAATGGCAAACTGAAGGGCGCCCTCGCCAACCAGCATCACATGCGGCGTTTTTTCCATGACGAGGCGGGCAACCGATACCGGGTGTTCAATATCCTGAATGGCGGCTACCGAACCTGCATTCATATTTTCATCCATCACACATGCATCGAGTGTCACATAACCATCCCGGTCAGGTATCCCTCCTAGACCTACCGTAGTTATATTGGGATCAGCCTCAATCAGCCTTGTACCCTGCTCAACCGCGTCCAGAGCCCTGCCATTGTTCTGGAGGATTCCCCAGGCTTTTTCATTTGCACGCAGTCCGAAGCGCCACGTCGACAATGCCACTGGTTTTGTCACCTTACCGGATTCCGCCTCTGCAAATGAACGCTTGCCGGTCAAAGGTAAGAGACTGCCGGCCATGAGCGAACCGGCCATTGTTTTTAGAAAAGACTTACGTGTTGGCATGGGATTAATTATGAATTTTGAATTTTGAATTATGAATTTTAAGTAAAAAAGTAGCCAGAGTCATCCAAAGGTTTCGTCCAGATGAAATCATTCTTACCGGCTAATTGAACACATTAAACCAAACGGTCTTAATTATAACAGGACACACAAGCTTTTCCCTACCCCATTCCGTTAGTAACAAACCCCTGACGATTCCTCTAAATTTTGGTTTGTTACCTCAGACTTTTAATTGCATTTGATCCTTTACTTCTTCGTAATAGGCTTCGTACATGTCCACAACCTTTTCAAGTTCAAACTGGGATGCACGCTTGCGCGCATTTTCGGACATCACTTTTCGCAGTTCCGGGTCTTTCAGAATACCGATCGCGTATTCTGCCATTTTGTCGACATCGCCCAGATTGCACAGGTAGCCTGACTCACCGTGAATATTCAATTCCGGAAGTCCCCCGATATTTGAACTGATGACCGGCACGCTGCAGCTCATCGCCTCAAGGGCTGCCAGGCCGAATGTTTCAGAACCGGACGGCATGATGAAGAGATCTGCAATCGACAGCACCTCTTCCACTTTTTCCTGCTTCCCCAGGAATCGGACATCCTTGCAGGTATTCAACTCGCGGCAGATATCCTCAGCATTCTGACGATCCGGTCCATCACCAACCAGCAGGAGTTTCGCCGGGATTCCACTTTCAAGAACTTTACTAAATACACGTATCACATCGCCAACACGTTTCACTTTCCTGAAGTTGGATACGTGTGCAATGATGAACTCATCGTTCGGACAGATCGCCTTCCGGAAATGTTCGCGGGCCGTTCTTTTAAATCTTTCGGTATCCACGAAATTGGGTATCACCCGTATATCTTTATGGATATCAAACCGTTTGTTGGTCTCCTCGCGCAGGTACTGCGAAACAGCCGTCACACCATCGCTTTCGTTTATCGAAAAAGTCACAACGGGCAGATAACTGGAATCACTGCCTACGATGGTGATATCGGTACCATGCAGAGTTGTGATAATGGGAACATGAATGGCTTCCTGCCCCAATATCTTCTTGGCAAGATATGCGCTTGTGGCATGCGGGATAGCGTAATGCACGTGCAACAAATCGATCTTCTCAAACTTAATAAGATTAACCATGTTGCTGGCCAGGGCCAGATCATAGGGAGGGAACTCGAACAGCGGATAACTGTTGATCTGTACTTCGTGATAGCTGATATTACTCTCGAAGGCATCCAGCCGCATGGGCCGTGCATAACTGAGGAAGTGAACGTTATGGCCCTTCAAGGCAAGACCCTTGCCCAACTCTGTGGCCACGACACCACTGCCTCCGTAGGTCGGATAACAAACAATTCCGATATTCATGGGATTCTCCTAAAAAATTTCATCTGTTTACTGGTCCTTTTGCCTTCGTTATTTTCTATATAGACTATCTGGCTAACTGAGAACATACGTCAATCCGAATTAATTTCCTCTCACATGATTATGCAGTGAAGCGGTCAAATTGAGGATCATTAGCTAAGAACATGCTTTTTCTCGTATATTTATAGTCTGATCTGACATCCAAAAATTAAATTTAACAGGTCTATGTCCGGACATTCAAAATGGTCAACAATTAAACGCAAAAAAGCAGGCATTGATGCTGCGCGTGGTAAAAAATTTACAAAACTCATTCGTGAAATAACGATTGCTGCCCGTGAAGGCGGGGGCGATCCTGAGGCCAATCCGCGTCTGGGTCTGGCTGTCGAAAATGCCAAGGCAGCCAACATGCCGAAAGACAATATGGAACGTGCCATAAAAAAAGGTACGGGTGAACTCGATACGGGTGAACAGTTTGAAGAAGTCACTTACGAGGGATATGGTCCCGGAGGGGTTGCTTATTTCGTGGATTGTACCACGGATAACGTGAACCGGACGGTCAGTGACATCCGCCATATCTTCTCAAAATATGGCGGCAACCTGGGGACAAACGGTTCTGTGGCTTATCTCTTTAGCCAGAAAGGGGTC
>DATFNI010000466.1:0-7561 GCA_035266485.1 Balneolales bacterium | reverse complement strand
CCAACGGCCAGTTCTCCTCGGCTTTGGCTGCCGCCTATACCCAACTTAGCTCGTACGCGAGTACCGGTAATTTCAACGACCTCCAGGAAGTGACCTCCGACGAGGAGGTGATTCCCCAGAGAGGATCTGACTGGTATGATAACGGTACGCACGTGTCACTGCAGCAGCATACCTGGGACATTAAAGAACCGGACATCGACGGAGCATGGACGTTCCTCTTTGGAGGAGTTAGCACGTGTAACCGTCTGATCTCCCAGTTTAATGATCTGACAGCCAGCGGCAGCGTCAGTTCAACGCAGGCAGATACATTTATCGCTGAACTGAAGGTGATGAGAGCCTTTTACTACTACTGGCTTCTCGACTTATACGGAAATGTGCCGATCATTCGCACGTTCAAGAATGCTCCAAAGGCACCATATCAGCCGAGTTCCAATTTCCAGACAGGGCGGGACAGCGTGTTTAATTTTGTGGAAAGCGAAATCAAGAACAACATCAGTCAGCTTTCCCGCAATGTGGACCAGAGTACCTATGGCCGTATGGACGTGTGGGGAGCACATTTCCTGTTGATGAAACTGTATCTAAATGCAAAAGTGTATACCGGTCAACCTCGTTGGCAGGATTGCATTAACCAGGCCGATTCAATCATCAACTCGGGTAAGTTCAGTCTCGCTACCAACTTCTTCAACAACTTCACGACCAACGATCAGAATTCTCCTGAATTTATTTTTGCTATCCCATACGATCACGTCTATCTGCAGGGATTCGATTTTGTTCAGGGAACACTTCATTATCTGAGTCAGTTTACCTTTAACCTGACGCAACAGCCGTGGAACGGGTATGCCACACTGGAAGATTTCTACAATTCCTTCCAGAGTAATGATGTGCGTAAGCAGGGATTCCTGGTTGGATACCAAAAAAGCTCAACCGGACAATACCTGATCGACGCCTCATCCTCTCCGGGTTCACCACATGGAGATACCCTTTACTTTACGCCTCAAATTAATGAGTTATATCCCAATGCCTGGCGTGAGGCAGGAGCGCGTTTCCATAAATTTGAATACGCACTGGGTTCCACGAATAACCTGGATAACGACTTCCCGGTCTTCCGCTACACCGATGTGTTGATGACCAAGGCAGAGGCTATGTGGCGTCTGGCTGGTGCCTCTGACAATTATTCAAATGCAGATGCACTGAACCTGGTTAACATGATTCGTGAACGTGCCGGTCTGGCTGATTATACCTCACTTGACGCATACAAGTTCCTGCTGGAGCGTGGCCATGAATTCTATACGGAAATGTGGCGCCGCCAGGATCTGATTCGTTTTAGAGGCGGATTGCATTACCATTATAACAGCAACGACGTACAGGGAAATGCATACGCTGCCGGTCCCACCGCCTTCAACGATGCATGGTGGTCTAAGGGTGTTGACAAGACAACGAATAATGTCTTTCCTATACCATTTAACGAAATGCAGGCCAACAGCAACCTGGTTCAGAACCCGGGATATTAGTTCTGAATTATCATTCATAATCTGATATCGAAGTCCGGTTCCGGCTGACAGGAACCGGGCTTCTTTTTTTTCACAGCCTGATTATTGACGATCCGGTAAAGTTGCTTCGAAAAACGTGGTTTATTTCATCAGATGTAAAGTGATCAGGGGATAAGTCGCAACACAGCAACTACGATAGGAAGTCCGGAAAAGAATCAACATCTTCCTGATCCTTTTTTGCTTTAAAAGAGCGGAAAATCTCTTCATCTGTTCCTGATTTACTATATATTGACATCTCAGACAGACAAGTCTCACGTCGTTTTTATCTGAGTATAGGCTATTTTCATTGAACAGAATATTAAAAAGCCTGAGTCGGTTGGTTTTGGGCGTACGGGTTTGGCACATGCGTAAGTTATCCGCTATGTTGCTTCTGGTATTGCTGGCAGCCTGCTCGCAAAAGAAAGAAATTCGAAGCGGTCCCCATTTGTTTACGCTGCTTCCGCCAGACAGCACTGGTATTCGGTTTATCAATAAGGTAAAGGACAGTAAGGATCTCAATATTGTAAATTACCTGTATTTCTATGATGGCGGCGGTGTAGCTGCAGGTGATGTAAACAATGACGGGTTACCTGATCTGTTTTTTACATCTAATCTTGGGAAAAGTCATTTGTATCTGAACAAGGGACATTTTCATTTTCAGGACGTCACCAATGAAGCAGGTGTCGGCGGTTCACCGGGTGCATGGACGACCGGAGTCACTATGGCCGATGTGAATGGCGATGGATTGCCGGATATCTACGTATGCCGCGTCAATTACCGGGATAAGAAGGGAGCCAACGAGTTATTCATTAACCAGGGGGTCGGTAAAGACGGGGTACCCCACTTTAAAGAAGAGGCTGCGCGATATGGACTGGCATTCCGTGGATATTCGAAACAGGCTGTCTTCTTTGATTACGACGGCGATGGTGATCTGGATATGTACCTCGTCAACCATTCCATCCATACCAAAGCATCATTTGCGCCAATATCCCAGCGAAATGTGCCGGATCCAAAGGCCGGCGACCGGCTCTACCGCAATGATAACGGCCATTTTGTCAATGTTTCAGAACAGGCAGGTATCTACAGCAGCGCCCTTGGATATGGACTTGCGGTTGCTGTGGCAGATCTGAACAACGATGGATGGCCCGACATTTACGTGTCTAATGACTTCCACGAAAACGACTATCTCTATTATAATAATGGAGACGGTACCTTTACCGAAAAGCTGGAATCATCAATGGGACATACAAGCCGGGCATCCATGGGCAATGACATCGGTGATATCAACAACGACGGAAAGCCGGATATTATGGTCGCAGACATGCTACCCGACCAGGAGACGGCCCTGAAAAGATCAGCTGTTCCAATGCCGTATGATGGGGTGCAGGAAGAGCTGTCCAAGGGGTATTACTATCAGTATACCCGCAATACATTGCAGCTAAACAGGGGCGATGGTCCGTCAGGCGATGCTCTGTTCAGTGACATTGCGCCACTTGCCGGTGTTGAAGCTACCGACTGGAGCTGGTCTCCGCTTTTGTGCGATCTGAACAATGACGGATGGCAGGATCTGTTTGTTACAAACGGTATTCAGCACAGACCCAATGACAAGGATTACCTTAATCGGTTAACAGTTGTGAACTCACAAAGTGACCAGACAGGTGGTGATGAGCCTAGTGATCTGGAACTGATAAGCTGGATGCCCAAAGCCCCGCTTCCCAATCATGTGTTTGCCAATAACGGGAATCTCACATTCACAGATAAATCAAAAGAATGGGGGCTTAATTATCGCGGTTATTCGAATGGAGCGGCTTATGTCGATTTAAATAATGACGGTGCACTCGATCTGGTCGTTAATGATGTCAACGGACCACCACTCATTTATCGTAATAATGCGGACACGCTGCCCGATCATCACTATCTGAGAGTGAAGCTTGATGGGGCCGGCATGAATACGATGGGTATTGGTTCAAAGGTTTACGTGTACAGTGGCGGCAGGGAATTTTTCAGGTATGAGATGTTGACGCGTGGCTTTGAATCGTCCGTTGATCCCATCATGCATTTCGGACTTGGATCCATCACAACGATCGATTCCCTGCGCGTGATATGGCCTGACAGAAGAACTCAGAAGCTGAAAAACATTACTGATGATACTGAAATAACCCTGAAGCAAAGTGATGCCCATGATTATTGGCATTATCATCAAACAGCATTTACTCACTCCCTTATTAAAAGAGTCAGGGATGATCTGGGAATTCATTTTCGTCACCGTGAGGATCGTTTTGTGGATTTTCAGTCGGAACCTCTGATGCCACATATGTTGTCACGGGAAGGTCCCAAAATAGCAGTAGCCGATGTGAACGGAGATGGGTTAGAAGATTTTTACATCGGCGGAGCCCGGGGACAGGCGGGTGCGCTTTACATCCAGCAGAAAAACGGGCGTTTTATCAAAGCCAATGAGCCGGCTTTCGATCTGGACAGAAACAGTGAAGACATCGGTGCTACGTTTTTTGATGCCAATGGCGATGGCTACCCGGATCTGTATGTAGTAAGCGGGGGAAATGAGTTTCCCGGTGCTGCTGCTCCTATGCTCGATCGCTTGTATCTGAATGACGGGAAGGGTCATTTTCACAAGGCAGAAGGGTATCTGCCTTACATTTATGCCAATGGTTCCTGTGTGGCTGCATCCGATTTTGACAGGGATGGCGATCAGGATTTATTTATCGGAAGCCGTTCGCTTCCAAGCCAGTATGGGGTTATTCCAAAAAGCTATTTGCTTCAAAATGATGGGACAGGCCATTTCAGGGATGTCACGGATTCCCTGGCACCGGGTTTGCGACGTGTGGGCATGGTCACGGATGCAGTCTGGGCCGACTACGATCATGACGGCTGGCCCGATTTGATCGTCGTGGGCGAGTGGATGCCCATCACGGTTTTTCACAACGAAAAGGGCCATCTCGTTAATGTGACAAAGCGGGTGGGGCTGGATAGCACAAATGGATGGTGGAATACAATCATAGCCGGTGATTTTAATAATGATGGCAGGATTGATTTCATGGCCGGAAACCTGGGGTTAAATTCGGTGTTGCATGCCTCCCGTAAGTATCCTTTAAGGCTGTACCTGGGAGATTTTGACAATAATGGAATAAAAGATCCGGTCGTTACCTATTTCAAGGATGGGAAAGAATATCCGCTGGCGAATCGCGATCAGTTTATAGCACAGATGCCGTCAATGCATTCCCGTTTCCCAAATAATGCTTCTTATGCGGGCAAAAACATCCGGCAAATTTTTACGGCCCGTCAGTTGAAGTCGGCAGCGGTCAGATCCGCCTATACCTTTGCTTCCAGCTACATTGAAAACATGGGAGATAGTACCTTCACAGTTCATCCCCTGCCGACAACAGCACAATTCAGCCCGATTTATGCAATCCAGCAAGCCAGGATTGGTCGCAGTAAAACTGAATATTTCATTACGGCGGGTAATTTTGACGGCGTACGGTCAAGGCAAGGCCGTTACGATGCAGGATATGGATTAGTGCTCAAAGAGGAAGGGAATGGAAGATTTAAACCTATGTCTCTACAGGGAAGTGGTTTTATTGTTAAAGGTGATGTACGCAGTTTAAAGATGGTAAAAAGATCAACAGACTCTCTTATTATTGCAGGAAGGAACAATGATTCATTACAGGTTTTCAAATATTAGAAACGTTGTATTCTCGACTTCACTTTCTCGTTCTCAAGCAGAGCACGGGAACGAGAGTAAATTCCTTGTCCCGCCGCGGCGGAGACTTATAGGGGACGTCCATGCAGCGTTTCATCATGTATACACTTGTTGCACGATGCGACACCCGATAACATCCACCTCAATCCTCCCTCAAGGTAGGAAATGGAGATCATATCTCCTGGTTTTGCTACTCCCGCTTTTATTTGCCGGCTGTGCAAAAAAATCTCATTATCAACAGGTGGTTGATCGTGAATTGGCTTCCGGTGTTAAGCATAATCGCCTGTTTCTCGGCTTTACGTTAGGTATGACTAAGAAAGCGTTTTATGCTCATGCATGGGAGTTGAACAAAAAACATTTACTGACGGCCGGTGCTGGAAATCTCTCGATAAGGTATAACCTCGACAGCCTGAAAAAACCAGCCAGGATGAATTTCTATCCCGAGTTTTATCACGATAAGATTTCCCTTATGAAGGTTGAAATATCATATGCCGGTTGGGCTCCGTGGAACAGGAACTTATATGCCGACAGTCTCGAACAGGACCTGATCCACCTGTTCGGCAGATGGTATGGCCCCGGGTTTTTTAAGGTGAACGGACCTGACAGCTCGAGTGTCTATGTAAAGATCGATGGCAACCGTCAAATCGCACTAAAGCCGACATTCAACCAGGCAGCCGTTAAGGTGCTTTTCTCTGATCTAAAGGTGGAACGTGAAATGCAAAAGAATAATCGATCAAAGTCTTCTCTCTGGAGTCAGTTCAAGTCGCTCTTTTAACCGGATGTTCGTTTCACAATCGTTGAAAAACATGGATAAAGGTAGTTTAACATGCTAAAAAGGTGGCTAACCTGGCTGTTTTTGTTGTCGTTTATTCTTGTTAACTGCAGTCATAAACAGAAGGTTAAACGAACATTGTTCAGATTGCTGCCCGCTTCAAGAACCGGCATAACATTCTCTAATAAACTGAAGCCGACTCCAAAGCTGAATACCTATACATTCCGTAATTTTTACGATGGCGGTGGTGTGGCGTTGGCAGACGTCAATAATGATGGTCTGCTTGACATTTATTTCACGGGCAATAACGTGGGAAACCGGCTATACCTGAATAAGGGAAATTTCCATTTTGAGGATGTTACTAAAGAAGCCGGAGTGGGTTGTGACAGCCTCTGGTCAACAGGCGCCACGTTTGTCGATGTGAATGGCGACGGGCTGCCCGATTTATTTGTATGTATCTCAGGACCACCCGGAGGCAAGGATCGCCATAATAAGCTGTTTATCAACCAGGGAGTCGGCAAGGACGGTGTGCCCCGTTTTAAAGACGAGTCGGTTAAATATGGACTGGCGCTTTCCGGTCTGTCAATGCAGGCTTCCTTTTTCGACTACGATGGTGACGGCGATCTGGATATGTATCTGCTAAATAACCCGATCCGGTCGGTTATTAATTTTTCAGAAAAAACGGGGGCTCAGCGTAAAATACCCGATCCACTGGGTGGCAATAAATTATACAGAAACGACAATGGGCATTTTGTGGATGTAACACAAAATGCCGGTATCTACAGCAGCATCATCGGTTTCGGACTGGGGGTCAGCGTGAGCGATGTCAATCGTGACGGCTGGCCCGACATCTATATATCCAACGATTTCTTCGAAAGGGATTACCTGTACCTGAATAATCATAATGGCACGTTCCGGGAAGTGCTGCCAAAGGAAATGCAGGGAACGAGTCTGAGTTCAATGGGTGCCGATATTGCAGACATTAACAACGACGGCTGGCCGGATGTGTTTGCCACCGATATGCTTCCGGAGAATGAAGCAAGATACAGAACGAAGACATCCATCCAGAGCTGGAAAGAATACCAGGAAAATATAAAAAAAGGGTATTACTACCAGTTTACAAGGAATACGCTGCAACTGAATAACGGTGATGGAACGTACAGTGAGATCGGACGTCTCGCCGGTGTCGATGCAACCGACTGGAGCTGGGGTGCCCTCATGCTCGACATGAATAATGATGGTTATAATGACATCTTTGTCGCCAATGGTATTTACAGGGATCTTTTAGACCAGGATTATACACATACCATGTCGAATCCAAGAGCGATGATGCATATTCTGAAGAATAAAACCACGGGCATATTGAAGCTGATCAAACTTATGCCCAGCGAGCCCATCTCGAATTATGCATTTCGTAACAATGGTGATTTGACCTTCTCCGATTCATCGGAAGCCTGGGGTTTTGCCCGGCCCGATTTTTCAAACGGGGCTGCTTATGGCGATCTGAACAATGACGGGGCTATGGATCTGGTGGTTAACAATGCA
>DATFNI010000465.1:0-12347 GCA_035266485.1 Balneolales bacterium | reverse complement strand
CTGCGATTGATCATAATCTCCTTTCGACAGGCGCACCACATTCCCATCAAGCAAGTCAATAGCCGGTATTACGTGCATAGTAGAAAAACTAGTTAAATGTATGTATTGAGAAAATACAATTCCCCACATTAAAATGTCAGGCAATGAGTTGCAAGAAAACTCATGCAAATGGGAATGGTTGTGTGCAATAGTTCGTTGATTTTTAGTGGGTTATTGTTAATATACGATTGTGATCGGTTTTTTTGATGATTGCTGTTGGAATAAAATGCTCATCTTAAATCGAAGAATATTACTATGTGTGGCATTATTAGCGGTATATCTTCCGTGTAACTCAAATACAGCGTCTGCATTTCTACGGGTACCGCAGGAGCCAGGTGGCGGCACGAAGGCCGCATACGAAGAAGGACTGGATCAACTTCAGAACGGAGACTGGCAGGCAGCAGTCAATACCTGGGGTGCTGCTTTGAAAATACAGGAGGCTGAGAAGACGATAGATTTAAAGATGGCTGTTGAATATATACAAACGGTCACCGAACATGAGGATGCCAGTAACTATGCGGATGCCTGCAATTATTATCTGAACGCGTTTCGTCAGGCCAGTTGGGAACGCGAGCCTGAGGCTCTAAAAGATGAATTTGACAGGCTAATGCCCATTGTCCCCCGTAAAGATCAGAAAGAGTGGAAAAAGGAAATCAAGCATAAAGATCCGGAAATTTTTGATAAAGTCGTCAAATTTTGGGAGATGCTGGATCCAATCACATCGACGGCAATTAATGAGCGGCTGATCGAACACTGGAGTCGCATTGCCTATGCGAGGAAGCATTTTACAAGGGCACATAATAGCGTCTATCATACCGACGACCGCGGGTTGATTTATGTGAAGTTCGGCAAGCCGGATCTGGAGGAGAAAAATACGGTTCTTCCACCCAATCAGATCATCAATCCGGTAACAGGAGGCCCGCTATTGGTGAATGGGATGACATTTCGGCCTATGATCCCGCTCATTCTGGAGACGGATCTGTGGAAATATGACTTTTCAAATCGGGGCGAACCATCGTATTACCTGTTTGGAAGTAATGCAAAGGGTGGTGGCGAATATGGACTTCAGATCGGAATAATGCATATGATACCCACCTATGGATATTCTTTTACCATGGCAGGGATGGATCGTAATGGCGGAGCACTGATGATCAAGTATTCCATGATTGGAGAATTAATCGGGGTTACCGGTTATTACGATCATCTATATAATGAAATAACAGGTGCACTGATTTCACGTAATGTTAACAGAAATTCAGGAAGTGCAGTTTTCCAGGCTCCGGATATTCTTCATCGGTTTGAATTTGAGGAAAGGGAACAATCCCATCGACGGGATCTTGAGTCGCCAGCATCGACAACGAGCCTGATTACTACCAGTAATCTTATTTCGGTCGACTATAATTATTTCCGTTATTTAAATGACGAGAATCAGACGGAATACCTGCTTGTCCTTGATCCCAATCTGAAGAAACTGGATAAGCGCCTGAGCAACAGAAGCCTGGAAAAGCACCCGATCAAAGACCTGAGGATGAAAAGTTCGTTACTTGCAATCGATACGACGGGTCACCGGCATGTCTTTGCAACCCGCAATCTTAATTTGCTGCAGATCATAGATACGAGAGGTAACATTTCTTATTTCTTCAACCCGGATACAACCGGACCATCTCCAGTTACCGGAATTGATATTTTCGGGGATGAGGGTCGTGTGATTCATCCTTCCAAATTTCCGATTAAGATATTCAGCGATAACGGGCTGAAACACGACAGTGTGGCTTATCAGGGCGTCCAGCCCGTGTTTAGCACAGGTCCTTTGCAATTACCCCTTCCCCATCCGATAAAGTGGGAACCCGGGCACATAGCCATTAGCGACCCGATTCTGGGATACCGGCAAAATGTGGATTCAGGTAAACGTATTCCATTTACCCCGGTGTTGGATCCAACGTTTTGGAATGGTGATGAAATCCTGGTCTTCTTTGAAGTCTACGACCATGATATTAATAATTATTCGATCGAATTCAGCTATGAGAAGTACCAGAATAGTATCCTGCTAAACAAACCAAAGCCATATAACGAAAATGCCGACGTTACGGCTCTATTTAAGCGCGAGGGCGATCACGACAGAAAATGGTTTTACCTGAAACTCAATGGTTTTAAGGTGGGGGCATATAATCTTAAAATGACGGTTAAAGATAATAAGGGACATGTCCAGGAAACAAAATCCGTAAACTTCAGGATTGCAGAGGCGCCGGATCAATGATTATCGGCCAATAACGAGTTGATACTCAGCCGGTTTTACGATATGCAGGTGAGTTGTAATTATTGAGGACAATGGTAAATTATCAGCATTAAACAGGAAGATTCGCATGTAATCTATTGCCCGAAAATAGATTGTTCATTTTCCTGATTTTCATAAGTGGTTAACAAGGTATTCTTCCTCAGCTTGGAGCTCTGGTTTTTGATAACTATAATCATTCCAATGATCTGTATTTAAATTCATCTGATTGATTATGTTTATGAAAAAGACGGCATGGCTAACAATATTGCTTTTGCTGGCACTGAATGTGCCGGCCCAGTCTCAACCGTCGGCCCCCGATACAACGGGTCCATGGGTTCAGCTTTTTAATGGGAAAAATCTTGACGGTTGGATACCTAAGTTTGCAGGATATAAACCAGGTGTGAATTACAAGAATACTTTCCGTGTCGAGGACGGGTTGCTAAAAGTGTCCTATGATCGGTACCGGCATTTTGACGGGCAGTTTGGTCATCTTTTCTATAAGAAGAAGTTCTCAAGCTATATTCTGAGAGTCGTGTACCGGTTTGTGGGAAAGCAGGTGCCGGGCGGTCCGGTTTGGGGATACAGGAACAACGGGATCATGATTTTCTGCCAGTCGCCAGAAAGCATGAGAATAGGTCAGGATTACCCGGTTTCTGTTGAAGTGCAATTATTGGGCGGCAACGGAAAGGATAAGCGCCCAACAGCCAATGGATGTACGCCGGGCACGAATATTGTGATTGGTGGAAAGCTGATAACGCAGCACTGCAATCCATCGGCCTCTCTCACATTCAATGGGGATCAGTGGGTTACGGTGACCGTAGAAGTGCATTCGGATTCACTGATCCGAAATTATGTAAATGGCAAGCTCGTGTTCCAGTTCAGCAAACCACAGCTTGATCCCAATGATCCGGATGGAAAACGATTGTTACAAAAAGAGCCGAAGATTCTGAAAGACGGGTATATCTCAATACAGGCGGAAAGTGCGCCGACTGAGTTCAAGGAGATTGAGATTAAGGAGATCAGGGATTAGAAATTGGGAATTAGTATTGGCCTACAGGAGTGATTCGCGGGTCGTCCCTAATGCGCTGAAATTATAAATTCACCCATTTCTAGACCCTGCCCTTAGATTCCCCATTGACTAATGCAGCGCCTATAAGATGTGCAATTCGTAAAGGTTCAGGCATGGTCGATTTTTGGAGCGTGGATCGAATTAGTTTTTTTGCCTCGGTTTGTGTTATGCCGCAAAAAGAGGCAAAAATACCGGTATCGATTTCAACAGATGATGGATTGTCGTTTAAAACAGACAACCTTTCGGATAATCCGGCGGCGATGAGTGCGGAGTCCAGCGTACTGTCATGAGTGTCCTGCCGTGTAACGGTGATCACGGGAAGATTCAGTTCCCTGGCAAGAGTTGGCAGATGAAGAAGTCCAAGTCCCGCAATGGTAATGCCGCCAAAAACGATCGCCTGCAGAGAAGGAGTCCAACGCAATTCCCTGATCCAATCGATCAGGAATTGCGTTGCTTCCGGATCATCAATCTTCATCCTGTTTACGGCCACTCCATCGACCAGGGTAGCACCCTCCATCATCACGGCTACTAAAGGTGCCGATAGGTCCTTTCCCTTCGTAAAGGGAGCATCGTCAATGCCAAGAACATGCGGGCGCATAGTAGTGATCAGTTAACAGTAAACAATCGAACACAATGTAGCGGTGATTCGCGAATCACCGCTACATCCATTTCACAAAAGTAACAAGAAATAAAAAAAGGAGAGCAAGGATTCTCAAAATTGTTGCCGCATTAAACCCACCATTTGTAACTTCAAACAAGCTGATCGCTGAAAGTCTTAAAACGACCACCGCAACCTCGCATAAAACAGGTTCGGTGTGGGATAAATCTGCTCAATAGCCTTGTTCCGAATGACCTGTGCCAGCAGAAGAAAATCAATATCCTCGGTAACCGAATAGGTGATTTGTGGAATAATGATGGTCAACCGGTTGGAGAAGCCTTCGATTCCGGATAAACCTACATTAAGAAGCGGTGTCAGCGGAAATGTCACTTGAGCAAAACCAGCAGTTCTGGTGATAAACAGGTTATTAGCCTGCAGTGTCTCTCCAAATAGAGCCTGTGGATTGAGTTTGGACGGGGCATTCCCGTTGTAGAGAAACTCGCCGCTGATATAGAGCCCGCTGCTAAAAGCATAATCGCCCGATGTGGACAAAAGCATGTAGAAATTTTTTGCTGGATGTGAATACAGCGGGTGATAGACCGAGAACTCCCCCTTAAACCCTGCCTGACCAATAGAACCGGCCCAGCCGCCCCCCAAAACAGCCTGATCATGATAATAGCCGCCCAAAAACTGCAGGTCATATAATCCTTTATGCGTTCGGACCAGGAATGCACCAACCGATTGCTTCACATCACGTCGATCCGGTTTAAACGCAAATTCGTAGCCTGAGGCAAAGCCACTGAAATATTGAAGGCGGATGGCATCAGCGCCAGGTTTTTCCTCGTAATCGAAGTCCAGGTAGGAATAGGCGTTAAACAGGTCGTTGGGATTCCATACATACGTTTTCCCCCAGTTGATGCGCTGCCGCCCCACGTCGATCTCCCATTTCCCGGAATACCAGGTGGCATATAAACGGTCGATGGAAGTATTCAGGATGGTCTGTTTGGTATCGACCCAGTTCCAGCTCAGGTCCACCAGTCCCTGGTCCTGTGAGATTATTGAACCATACCCGGGTGTATGGCGAACCGTATATCCATTGAATAATCGTGTTCTCTCGGCTGCATTGATCTGAAAAGAGGTATTGGGCTTCCACTGAAAATTGACCCGGTTGTGAACCAAATTGTCATAATGGAAGGTTTTGAAGGAATTATCAACCTGGAGCATTCCTAGCTCTTTGATGTAGCCATTGGCCGTCACGTGGGGAATATGAAGCTGGCCATAAGTCTCGAGAGGGAGCAACATCAGTAAAAGGAAAATGTATCGGGATATATTTGCAGTTCTCTCAGTCATCTCTTGTATTCCGGGTAATATGATTATCTGAATACTAAAATATAATCGTGCTGTAGGGGCGCTACGCGAAGCGCCCCTACAGCACGATTATATAACAATCAGTCATCCATTTTCTTTCTTCATAACATCCTGTATCACATCACTTGCAATATGTCCGTCGACTAGGGTGATGACACGCAGCGCACGGTCGATTACGCGCTGGTCGTGAGTGGCGAAAATGAAGGTCATATTTTCTTTGCGATTCATTTCAGCCATAAGTCCCATGAGTTGTCCTGTAGATACCGAGTCGAGGTTGGCCGTCGGTTCGTCGGCCAGGATATATCTGGGTTTGGATGCCAGTGCCCGTGCTACAGCTACGCGCTGCTGCTGACCGCCTGAAAGCTCGGAGGGACGATTGTCCATTCGATCACCGAGCCCAACCGTCGAAAGAAGTTCTTCACTTCGCTGACGGCATTCTTTCTCCGACAGGCCTTGCAACCGCATGATAAACTCGACATTTTCACGCGCCGTAAACACGGGGATCAGATTATATGATTGGAAGACAAACCCGATGTTGTGCAATCGGAAGCTGATGAGTTCGCTGTCACTCAGGTTGGCCAGGTCGCTGCCGTTGACGTGCACGCTGCCCACATTGGGTCGGTCAAGTCCGCCAAGCATGTTCAAAAGCGTCGACTTGCCCGATCCGGACGGTCCGATGATGGCAGCAAAATCTCCCTGGTTGATACTCATCGTTACATCGTTCAGGGCGCGCACAGGGACTTTCGTTTCTTGGTATGTGCGGGTCAGGTGTTCGGTTTCAATAACTTTCATAATAGAGGAATTAAGTTTGGCTCACTTCTTTACCAGGTTCTTATTGCTTGAATGGGTCTTAGTTTGAGGGCCTTTCGGGCGGGATAGAAGGAGGCCAGCAGGGCGGCGATGATCATCATGACGGCGACGATCGGGTAGAGATGCGGATCCATTTCAGGACGCACGACCGAGCTGAATCCATACTGTTGACCATAGGCCAAAAATGCCAGGTCGATCCCGGTGTGATAAGTCAGCCGGATGGTTGCCCAGGCTATTCCGAGCCCGATGGGTACGCCGGTAAAACTAAGCATCAGCGTTTCGATGACAATCATTCCAAACACGCGAAGTTTGCTCATCCCGACAGCCATGAGCATGCCGAGCTCCCGGGTACGTTCCAGGATGGCCATGAGCATCGTGTTCAGGATAGCCAGGATCAAGGCAAAGATGATAATGCCCATGATGATCGAAATTTCGAGGTTCATCTGGTCGTTTATCAGCTGAAATTCAGGTGCAACAGCCTCCCATGACTGTATTTCGAGATTAGGATGATCCTTCTGCAGCCGGGCGGCAACAGCGGATGCAGCCCGGGAATCATCAAGGCGGAGGAAAATTTCCTGAATGGCCCCCGGCGCTCCGATCAGTCGTTGCAGATCCTGGGCACGTACGTAAAGTTGAGTTTCATCCCTGGATTTGTCATCGCTTCGGAACAGGCCCGTTATACGAAATGCGCCGGCTGCGATCTCATTGTGAACGTCCTGAAAAGTCAGGACAATCTTCGATCCGAGATCCACTTTCAGACGTTTGGCGAGGGCTTCGCCGATGACCACACTATTTTTCTTGTCATCTGCAAAATAGTTTCCCTGCGTGATATAGTTGTGGATATCGAATACCTGCGGTTCACGCTTCGGATCAATTCCACTGATCGTTACCCCGTACGAGTTTGTTGCACTCGATGCCAATCCCATTGCGGTCGTGTGGGCGGCAATACCGACTACCTGCGGGTTCTTCACAATTGACGAGATCACTTGCTGCGGGTCCGGGATGGTATCGGAGACCAGTTTCTCGTTCAGGTAACCGGGCATATGGATCTGAACATGTCCGACATAGTTGTTAAGCTGGTTTCGCGTACGCTCGCGAATCATGCCATTGTAGAACGCCATGACGAAGAGCCCGGCCCACACACCCAGGATCACGGCCAGCAAAATGACACCGCTGCGAACCGGGTTCCTCCAGATGTTTTTCCAACAAAGCTTAATCAGATACATCGTAATTCCAGGTTAAAGAAAATAAGTTTATGTGTTTAATATTCATGGGTACCTAAAGTTGGATACAGGTGATTGGTCATTCAGTAGTCATTCAGCTTCGCTGTCATTTTATAGTCATTCTGTTGTATCGAGTCATTCTCACCGATAGGAATTTATTCCACGTGTGCCACAAAATGACCATCGAATGACAATTGAATGACAATTGAATGACTTGCAACCTTTTCATATTCCTGTGTTTGACTCTAAGTACTTTCTTACGGCCTCAATGCTTTCCCCGGGTTAAGCCGGTGAGTGTACCAAACAGGGTAGAACGAGAATATCATCGCCAGGATCAGGACTGTCAGGGCCTGATTGTAGAAGATGGATGGCGCCAGTGAGAATGGAAGAATCGGTTCGACACCGAACTCCAGCATCATCTTAGCCATGTCTCCGGTGAGCGGTATCGGATGCAAATAGAAATATCCGAGAATTGGGAAGGAAACGGCCAGCCCAACAAACGTCCCGATCATCGCGATCATCACCCCCTCGGTGAGCAGAAGTCCGCCTAACCGCAAACGCGACATACCAACCGACAGCATAATGCCCAGTTCCTTGCGTCGCTCTGCTGTCATCATTAGGATCGTGCCCAAAATGCCAAATCCGATGATCAGGTACAGGATAAATAGAAAAATGAGACCCCCCCTGTCGTCAGCCTGTATCATTTGGTCCATGTCCGGCATTAACTTTTGCCAGGTCATAACCTCGTATTTTGGTGTGGTTTTTCTATCAGAAGAGGACAACTTCTTACGGAGATCCGATGCTACCTGATGGCCTTCCTGGGGATGCCCGGTAAGAATTGCAATGGCTGTAACGCGGTTGGGCATCGCAAAGAAAAACTGTGACTCACCGATCGGCATGTAGACAAGTGCCCGGTTCATCGTCGGATCAGGCATGTGTACAATGCCCGCGACAGGATATTTACCGGCAGCGCTTTGGCCGTGATATCCCTGCCCGATAAGAACCAGCGTATCTCCCGGCGCAAGTTCGAGCTGCTTCGCCAGTTCATCGCCAATAATGACCGATCTGGCCGTTTCACTGCTCCAGTATTTCCCTTCGACCAGGTAATGTTCGGGATTTCCCAACAATTTTTCTTTTTGAGGATCAATACCCAGTATATATGCGGCACGGGTTATTTTCTGTCCCGCAGCCAGCGCATATCCCGATACTCTCGGGACCCAGGCGGTCACGCTCTTCTCGGAAGCAATCGCCGACTTCAGCGAATCGGTAACGACAAAACTGTTGTCCAGGGTCTGATCGTCCCAGTATCCGTGCTTATGGATCTGCAGGTACCCGGTGATGTGTCCGGCCGTGTTTTCGATCATCATCTCGTACGAACCGAGCTGCATGGATCGTGTCAGAGCCGACAACACAACCGCCAGCAAAACCGAAAACGCCGTGATTAGCGTTCGCCGCTTATTCCTCCAAATATTCCGCCAGGCTAATTTTAAATACATAATTATCAATTAGTAATTAATAATTAAAAATGAATAGCAACAGCTTTATTCGTCGACAATCCTTTTCAATTCTCATGATTCACAACGTATTTTAAACTGTTGTTTATTCAACCCCTTTGGGGTTGTTAATATGGTTTATCGCATTTGCACCGGGTTTTACCCGGCGCTATTCGTATTTAAGCCCTTCAGGCTTCTTACGCATACTGTGTTATATATATATTTTTGTAGAAAATTGATTATGTCGTTCATTTTCAAAAATCCTGAAGGGATTCAACTTGAATAGCCCCGGATAGAATCCGGGGTTTGAATTCCATTGAAAAAGGCAACCCTGAAAGGGTTGAATAAATGGCTGGCAAATCTCCTTTCCCATGTCACTGAAGTCTTTTCATGTTTTGGGTGGAGAAGAAGCTGAGGGGGATCGGTTTGTTAAATGTGAGGGAGTGGTAGATCAGGATGGTTTTGTTGCCCGGTTTGTCGGAGGGGATCATCTCCATGCGTGCCGGTAATTCCCGGCCACCCAGCTCTTTGATGTCCGACGCATTCATGGTATTGACCAGGTTCCCGTCTTCGTCAAAAAACTCAACCCGCAGCTCCATGTATTCTTTTTGTGTGATCCATATCAAGACCTTTCCCCATACTACGGCTGCATCCGGCTTCGGGATCATCTTGATCTTGTAGCATTTGTATCCGGTGATGGTGCTGTCACCAATCAGACTATGTGTATAGTCGGTGACCATTGATGACTCCTTTACCAGATCATCATTCTTGAAGTCGGAACCCATCCACGATTGCATCATCATCGATGGTGGCAGCTTGACCACACGGCTTATGCTGGGCACCCAGTTCCATATCTCCGTCTTCCGTTTCAGGAAGGCTGTCCCCTTGTCACGGGGTGGATCTGTAACCAGGATCATCGAATATTCGGTGCCTTTCGACCAGGCTTTCATATCGACGGTGCGTGACCAGGTCGGCCGATCAATCTTCATGGTCATGGAAGCTATAGAACTCTCTCCGCGAACCTTTTGATCGGCTTTTTGAACGATTTCTTTTGCATCCTGGGCAAAGACCCGGGGTATGGCAATTACGATCAGCAAAAGCAGCACAGTAATTACCCCATAAATGGCACGTCTATTCCCATGAGAGTGAGATTTGAGGAAATAGTCGCTTGATTTCCTCCCTTGAGGGAGGACTAAGGTGGGTGTCGACGAGCGCTTTATTATCTGATGAATGTATTCATTATGAAACACTCGGTAACACCCCCTATAAGTCCCCTCAAGGGGACAAAAGACAGAGTTGATGTTGTGTCTTTGTTTTTTTTGTAAATCCATAATAGTCTTCGGTGATGGATTAATTTGCATATTGTTGAATGATAGATTCGATGACTTCGTCTAGCGGGTATTCCGGCCATGTCTCCGTTTCAGGTTTCTGTGCCCTGGGGCCGGAATTTTGGACCATATCCTGCATCAGGGTATAATCGAGCACGACCCCGTCAAGTTGTGCACCCAGCTTCCAGATTTCGATTTCGGGATTGTCGACCCCAAGATCCACAAGTAATTCATGGATCACCTGGAAGTATGTTTGGGTATACTTGAGGAAAATTTTCTCCACCCTGTCGTTTGCCGATATCTGAAAAAACATACGTATATAAAGTTGCCAGAATTTAGGATTGGATTTGACAGAATCCCTGGTTGATTCGAGCATTTGTCGAAAAGCCTTCCCAGGTGCTTGCTTTTTGAGTTTCAGCTCATCGAGCGATGGCAGGATGCTGCGGAACCCTTCCAGAATTACTTCTTCCAAAAGATGCTCTTTGCTGTCGAAGTAATTGTAGAGCAATCCCTTGGCAATACCAGCCTCACGTGCAATGGCCGTTATACTGGTAGCCTCGAATCCTTTTTGACCAAACAGCCGTAAGGCCGCATTGATAATATCTTTCGTGCGATGCTGACGAATCGCCTCAAATTGTTCCGGGGTACGCGGACTCATATCTGCTTTTTACTTTCTTTTATTCTCGCCTCAATTACACAACTCGGAAAAGTGAGCTGTGTGAAGCTGCATTTTTGTTCGATTGTAAAACCTGCTTCACGCAGGAATGTCTCCAAATAGATAGGACGGCAATGGGTCATCAAACCGGGAAAGGTCTCGGCAACCCATCCCCAAAAACGGTGAGATGAACTTTTCCCGGCTTCCATATATGCAAGGATCAATTTACCGTTGGGTCGGAGCATTGATTGGAATTTTGATAGTATCGAAACGTATTGGTCCACCGGAAGCAAATCGAAGACATACGAACTGATGATCCTGTCGAAAGTTCCAAGACTATCTGTTAAGTTGGTTATATCTGCTTTGAGTAACTGTACGTTTTTGTGCTTTCCACATTTATTTCTTGTTTTTCCAAGCATCACTTCAGAGAGGTCGATGCCAACATTCCGGCCGTTTTTGTTTTGATCGATGATCCTTAAAAAAAGGCGCCCGGTACCCACTCCTGCCTCCAGCATATCCTGTCCGTCCCGGATATCCGCCCATTGTAAAATCGTTTGCAGGGCTTTCTCTTCAGTTAGCCGGCTCCATATATCGTACATCCAGGCTACGCGGCTGTAAAGCTTTTCAATGAGAGAAGGGTCATATGTGCGAACAGCGATTTGATCCATATAAGAGGGCTGAATTTTAATTGACTGAACGTTCAATCAAAATAGAATATTCGTTTTTAATTTCCAATAGTTGTGATAAATGAGTCAAAGAAAACACGTTAGTTGTGCTTCATTTTTCTCATGCCAGATAGAATAAAAGAGAATGAACAAATCACGGTATTATTACCTTTTCCCGTGATTCTCTATTTTGCCGAAGCGAGTGTCAGTAACCGTAAGGATAATCAGGATGATCATGAAATTCAGGGAGTTCCTTATTAAGAGATGGGAGTATGATCGATGGGCCACAGGCCAGATTATATCGTCGATGAAGGGACAGAAAGTTACCGACGAATATTGTCTTCAGAGTCTTTCTCATCTGCTTAACGTAAACAAAATCTGGCTGGATAGAATGAAGAACGGATCATCTGGTAAGCCTATGAACGAGCACATGAGCCTGGAGGAGTGTGAGCGATTATCAAGTATCATTAACACGGATATTCTGGAATTCATCAGAAGTCAGCATCCGGATCACCTGTTCTCAAAATGCCGCTACAGAAACACAAAAGACAAAATCTTCGATGATTCCTATATGGATATCCTGACGCAAATGCTGAACCATGGAGAGCACCATCGTGCACAAGTCGTTTTTCGAATGAGGAGTATAGGGGCTATTCCACCTGCCACCGGTTACCTTTTGTATATTCACATGCATTAAGGACGGTTATACAGTCGGGGGCACTTCGTGGATAGCTTTTTTGGCGGCTTTTGTTCCTAATACCCAGCGATTGTCGAGCGATTTCCTGCTGAAGTCGAGACTGTCGCCGAGGGATTCTTCCGGAAAT
>DATFNI010000464.1:0-6379 GCA_035266485.1 Balneolales bacterium | reverse complement strand
ACGACACCAGCAAAGGAAACAGCCGGCCGGCCTACCTGTCTGCAAATCCGTTGCCCCTACCGGGGAGCATGAAGACCATTTGGCTCGATCGCAATGATCGCGTCGTGCCGGTAAGAGTAAAACTTGGCATAACTGATGGAACCAGCACTGTTATAAGTGGAGATAACATAAAACAGGGCGACAAAGTAGTTATCGGAAGTATGACTACAGGTGGCGGTCCCGCAATCAGAAGTCCCTTTGGAAGGAGATAAAAAGTGAGCACATCACCAATCATCTCGGTCAAAGATCTCGTCAAAACCTACAAGATGGGCGAGGTGGAAGTTCCGGCACTTCAGGGAGTTTCACTTGAGGTTGAGACCGGAGAATTCCTTGCCATCATGGGTGCCAGCGGAGGCGGCAAGTCTACGTTTATGAACATACTTGGCTGCCTCGATGTCCCCACCAGCGGCAAATATTACCTGGACGGTGTCGATATAAGTTCTCTCGATAAAGACGAACTGGCACGATTGAGAAATCGAAAGATAGGTTTCGTCTTCCAGTCCTTTAACCTGCTGTCGCGCACATCGGCACTGGAAAACGTGGAACTGCCCCTTCTCTATAATCCTAAAGTCAATTCCAGAGAAGTCCGGGAGCGATCCATGGAAGCGTTGCAGTCGGTTGGTCTGGCAGATCGTGCCCATCACATGCCTAACCAGCTGTCCGGCGGGCAGCAACAACGGGTGGCCATCGCAAGATCACTTGTAAACGAACCAAAGGTTATCATGGCTGATGAGCCAACGGGTAACCTGGACACTCATACCAGTGTTGAGGTAATGGAAATTTTCCAAAAACTGAATGAGAACGGTATCACAGTCGTACTGGTCACGCACGAACATGATATTGCACAGTACGCCAAGCAGAACATCGTGTTTAAAGATGGGTTGATTGACAATCATTATGCTGTAGAAAATCGAAAAATAACCTTTGCCTGATCTGACAAAGATGTAAGGAATCACCGTTTATGAAATTCGAAAATCTCTTAAAAATTGCTTTACGTTCGCTTAGTAAAAACAAGATGCGAACGTTCCTGACTATGCTTGGGATCATCATAGGCGTAGGCTCCGTCATTACCATGCTGGCAATTGGGGAGGGTTCACGTAAGAGTATCCAGGAACAGATCTCGAAACTGGGCACTAATGTCATTATCATCTTTGCCTCTGCAATACGCCACGGTGGTGTGGCATCTGCGGCGGGTACAGGACAAATGCTTACCCAGGCTGATGCTGATGCCCTTGCTGCTCAATGCCCTGACATTCAATATGTCACCCCCCAGGTTGAAACCGGCGGACAGGTCATCTATGGCGCTCAAAACTGGCAAACTTCAGTGACAGGTGTTTATCCTACCTATTTTGCCATTCGCAATCAAACCGTCGTCCAGGGTTATTACTTCACCGAAGCTGATGAACGCAGCGCTGCAAAAGTTTGCGTAATAGGACAAACAATTGTAGATAATCTCTTCCCGGGCGGTACTGATCCTGTGGGGAAATATATCCGTATTAATAAAATACCTTTTAAGGTTGTTGGCGTACTGCAAAAACTGGGACAAAACAGCTGGGGTCGTGATCAGGATGATACCATCATTGCCCCATTTTCCACGGTCTATAAGCGAATGGTTTCGGTAAATTATGTGCGCATCATTCTGGCTTCCTCAAAAAGCAGCGCCGACATGACTCCTGCCATAAACGAAATCGGAGCCGTCTTGAACCAGCGTCATAAGACACCTCCAGGATCAGACCCTGTTTTTACGGTGCGAACGCAGTTGGAATTCGAACAAACGGCCAATGAAACATCACGTGTATTGACCCTCTTGCTTGCCAGTATCGCCAGTATCTCTCTGCTGGTCGGTGGAATTGGCATCATGAACATCATGCTGGTTTCTGTTACCGAAAGAACCCGTGAGATAGGCATCCGGATGGCAATTGGCGCAAGAGGCCGGGACGTCCTGCTTCAATTCCTTATCGAAGCTGTCTTTCTGAGTCTGCTGGGAGGGCTGATCGGCGTGGGAATGGGCCTTTTAGCGACCCACCTGGTGGAAAGCGGAATGCACTGGCCGGTCGCCGTTACGCCCAACTCTATAACGCTATCCTTCCTGTTTGCTGCTGTTGTCGGTATCTTCTTTGGCTGGTACCCTGCCCGTAAGGCGGCTGATCTTAACCCGATCGACGCGCTAAGATACGAGTAAGCGTAAATGATTTGAATCTATAAGGGTAGGGGTGATTCTCGAGTCACCCTGTTAACCTTCAACCTTCAACCTTCAACCTTCAACCTTTGGGTGGGTTGCTCCTGGAAATTCCATCGCTGATGCCATTCTGGACCGGCTTATTCACACTTCATACCGGATCGGATTACACACAGGGAAAGTATGAGAAAAAACGGTACCATTGTCATTGCCAAAGAGGAACACAACCAATCCCGCTGGCGGGACACTTTCACCGAAATGAGGGATCAGCTTTTCCGGAATAACCGGGTGTACTATATCCGACCTATCCAATATTCCGGTTTCCTGTGAAGATTGGCTATGGCAACGACCAGAATTTCATTTGATGAGGACCTTATTTGATAATATAATACCACACGGGAAGCGACGAACCAAACATCTGCGGGTTCGTTTTGATCGGATTTGCCACGCTTCTGGAAATTTTCCGATTCGATCCAGGGAATTAAGTACTTCCACAAGGAATCTCTCTCCAAGACCGGGGGATTCGTAATTGTAATACTCAACTGTTTCATCGAGTTCGATCTGCACAATTTCCAGAAACCGAATCTGCAAGGGACAACCTATTTCCCGGAGGGATCCCTGCGGGAGTATTTTTCAAGTACCTTCGCCAAAGAAATAGACTTAATTTGCCCCTTCTCATAGGCATCAATCCGTCGCTCCGCTTCTTCTGCCCACAAGGCGTCTATCTTACTATCCGGTTTATCCAGACTGTACAGCAGTTTATCGATTAATTCTGCTCTTTCCGTAGGTTTCAAGCTCATTACCTGTTTCAGGATCTTATTCGTTGTGACCATTAGTAATAATTTTTCCCCCTTGACGCTTCAAACATATATCATAATGATAAAGGTATATAATTTCTAACTGAAGTTACAGTTCGCTTCAGCCATATAATAGCCATAGCGAAAGCATGAATGAATGATTATTGTGATCTTCGTGCCCACTATGGGTAATAGAAGCAGATAATGTTGAAGGTTGCAAGTTGAAGGTTGCAAGTTGAAGGTTACAGGTTGAAGGTTACAGGTTGAAGGTTACAGGTTGCCTCGGTTCATCGGAGGAGGTTGACTTGTAAGGTGCAGAACCGGCTTTCCGAATCTACTCTTTTGATGGCCGTCGACCGCTTCGGCCACAGGCGAAAACCCACAACCCCAATTCATAATTTTTAATTCTTAATTCTTAATTCTCCCATTGGGATCCCTGCGGAGAAAATTCTTAATTCAAAATTCAAAATTTCCTTCAACCTGCCACATGTGGGTACCGTGGCCTCTATTCCCCTATACCTTGAATAACGTGAGGCCTGGATGAGGTAATTAAACTGATCCCAAACACAAAGATGTCATCCTGAAGTTGGTCCACCGCGGCGGACAACGTAGGATCTCGTTACAAAGGGCAACGTGTCTTTCACGTGTATCCTCTTGATTTCCGGTGAACAGGGCACTGATTGAGATGAAGGTCCTCCACAACCGAAGCGGTTGTCTGCAGATTTAACCATCATTCCGGGCTTTTTCCAGTTCATAACGAGCCTGCAGCCGTAACCACATCTCCGGACTGGTTCCCAGAGCCAGGGAAAACCGGATAGCGGTGTCCCCTGTGATACTTCTTTTTCCGCGAACAATTTCATTAACCCGGTTAGCCGGAACATCAATGCTTCGGGCAAATGCCCGCTGGGATATTCCCATCGGATCCAAAAACTTTTCTTTAAGTATTTCACCGGGATGAATGGGTGGTATAAAAGGTTTTTCAGTCATGACTTTTACTCCGTTCGTTCTATCACATGCGGAAGCAACTCACTCTTACATTACATTTCTGATTCCGGATCAATACCTTTCAGGTACTCAAGGTCTTCCAGATCCTTATGCCGGCCTGATTTTTGCTTGTTCAGAATCAGATGCCTCAGGCCAATAAAATACACCGGGATCTCTGTTTTATTTACTTCGATCTTCTCAGTCTTCCTCTCCTCCCATGCCTCATTAAAGGTAATTCCATCAACAGAATTCAACAGATCTATCCGATTTGGTGGTATTCCAAATTGGACTACGTATCCCGCTTTTGCAAGTTCTTCTTTCTTGTGAATACCAGGGATGTCATTATCCCAGAATTGCATCAGAGTCTTATGCAGTCGATTGACATTCCGTTGGGATGTATCATAATAAAAATCAATATCTCCTGTTAAACGGGCGTATCCATAGTAGATTACAGCTTCACCGCCGACAATAAGATAACGGACCTGATTTTTATGAGCAGTTCAATAAATTCAATAATATCAGGTGAAAAGTAATCGAATTTCATTATCTCGTGCGATAGTATGATCTCACATCAGGCTTACCTTTTCCATAAACACGTTTTTTTAATTCTTTTGCCACATCCTGCCTTTCTTCATGGCTCATACGTGTATTCTGGATGACATCCCATTTGCCGGCTTCCTGCTGATTTTTGGATATATTTACTACTCTTTTAATCATATGAGTCTTTCACTTTTTTCGATATTACAGATATAGTAATCATTTACCCTTGATTTCTGAAATTGTTAGATGTATAACAATACGTTGCAGGTTGAATGTTGCAGGTTGCCCCGGTTCATCGGGGGAGGTTGACTTGTAAGGTCACAGAACCGGTTTTCTGAATCTACTCTTTTGATGACCGTCGACCGCTTCAGCCCCAGGCGAAAACACACAACCGGTAACCCGCAACAACCCAATTCATAGTGAACCCTGTATTCCCACTAACCTCCTGTCCGATTGTACGCCGGATGATTCACAATTTATTTGCCTGAAATTTACGTTAGATCAGATGTCAAATATGCGGGTTGCTCATTCTCATTTATTCATCCTCCTGAGCTTCGATCAGTTTTTTTTGCAATATCCCTTGCATTTTCTACCGTCTCATTGATCGTTCTTCCCTGTGCTGCCAAACCCTGAATGGTATCGGAAGTTGCCAGGTAATGTCCTTCGGGAAGCTTTTCGACATGTAGTTTAACAACTTTTCCATCTTCTCTTTTTAACGTGAGTTCGAGGTAAGCACTGGAAGAAATCGTTGAAAACGATTTCTTCACTTCTTGTATTTCCTGACCCCTGGATTAATCCAGGGGTTAAAGTGAATTCCGAATCTAAGCAAACATACAAGGTTATTCATGCTGTACTGGTCCTGGCTTTCTTTTTCTGCCGATTCTTATATCGAACTCACGTTTTAAATAAAAACTAAGATTAATTCAAATGAGCCACAACAAAAGATGATAACCGCCATTAACACTCTGCAACTGTTATTATGACGTTGAAGGTTACAGGTTGCAGGTTGCTCCGGTTCATCGGAGGAGGTTAACTTGTAACGTGCAACATTCAACGTGTTACGTTTGAATGGAGGGGTCCCTTATTTCCTGCATAGGCCTTTCCCAACCTCCTAACTTCTCCGCCGCGGCAGGCTGACGGATTACGATTCACAAAGTCTGTTCAATTTTTTGTCGAAGGAATGTATTTGGTGGTGGTGAATTCTGTTATATCCAACCAAAGAAATACCACTACTTATGCCCGGGCAGCCCTGAGCGGCTCAATATGTCTTTGCGGACGACGTGACGATAAATCATACATAGCCTGAAGATTCAGCCAGAATTCCGGTGATGTGTTCAAAGCCTCAGATAATAACCAGGCTGTATCCGAAGAAATTCCACGTCTGCCCTTTACAATCTCATTGACTCGCTGTACAGGGATGTCCAAATGATCTGCCAGTTTCTTCTGTGTCAGGCCCATTGGTTCAAGAAATTCCTTTAAAAGAATAACACCGGGATGTGTTGACGTCCTGTTTTTGGGAATCATCCGTTTTTCCTTTGTTATTTGTGATAATCAATTATTCCGACATCATAAGCATTAGATTCGTTCCACCGGAAGATTATACGCCATTGTACGTTGATTCGAATACTATGAAATCCTTTGTAATCACCGCGCAAAGCTTCAAGTCTGTTGCCCGGTGGCGACCGCAAGTCATCGAGTGTTGCTGCTGCATTCAGGATATCCAACTTATAGATGGCAGCTTCACGTATTTGCATTGGTAGTCGCCTCATTCGGCTACTTGATATGCCATGAAACAAGTCGGATGTTGCACGGTCGCTGAAGGATTTTATCATGAAATACA
>DATFNI010000463.1:0-2695 GCA_035266485.1 Balneolales bacterium | reverse complement strand
TGTCCGGTGGATTGCATGGTTGTGGATGCTTAAGTCGCATTAAAGCTCCTCTACCTAAAACTGATAGCCCCAACAGGGCAGCCCCGAAGTACACTTTCGGCAGCTGCCCTTCGAGCTTCAGCGTCCGATCCGTTGAGATTTACCATCAATATACCGCCGTAGACACTGCGAAATTTAGGCAAAATCTTTTCGCAGTTTCCGCAATCGGTACACATTGAAAAATCCACCTTGAGCTTTCGCATAATGCCTCCTATTTTTCTTTAAGTATCAGTCTCCGGTAATCGTTTTCGTATTTCTCTGCAGTGGCCTTTCCCGGACCATTCCAAACTCGCTTGGCATACTCGCACAAGCCTACGATATCATCCTTGTCCGGGATCGGGTGCGGATCTCTCAGGAGTTTGACCCGTGCAATTACGGTTGAATAAATCGGATTATACTGGCAGTGGCCCTCGTCCGGTACGCCTACTCCGGTAAACTCGGATACGCGGCGAAAGAGGTCTTTTTTGTCCGATCTATACAAAAAAGTGTTGAACTGATCGCGTAACGTTGCTGGCTCCATTCCGTAAAGTCCGAGAGCTGGCCCGTTCGTCTGTTTTAATTTCGATCCGAGAATCGATTCATGAGCGCATATGATTGTCAGGAGTTTTTCTGTGTTCTCTGCCCAGAGGTTCAGAGGATACAGAGAGAATTTTATAATGTCTCGCAGGAATTGGGGCTTGAGCGTCATTCTTTCTTCCTTGGACAGCAATCGTGCTGACAGTCTCTCATAGCTGCCCATACAGTATCAATATCAGCCCTGGACTCCCTTTTTAAATCCTTCATAGCCGACCGTAAATCTCTCCACATAAAACCAAGAATTGCGATAAGCAGCCCACCTACAGCCGCAAGTATTGGCCAATCTGCTGCCCCGGTGATCGTGTACTTATTGGCAATGGTAAGACTTTCTGCTATCTGTCTCAATACGGCAAGTAGGGCGTCTATGTTTTGGGGTGTCATTCGGCAGGTTCCTTTGCGGACGGCAAGGTTTTTGATTCAGGGTCCTGCGACCTGGCACGGGTAAGGAGTATCGCATGGATACCTGTAAGTCCTGCAACCCCTGCTCCGATAAGTCCAGCCCCGACATCTCCACTGATATGGTTGCCGAGAAGTATAAACTGAACACTCATGATATAGGCCGAAGCCAGCCAAAATATACGCTCCCCTTGCCTGCTCCAAAACTCCATAAACCACGCTTTCATTTCTCACCTGTTTGAAAGTATTTGCCCCCACCTATCCAGACACCATCATAAATAACATTTGCGACAAAAGGATGACCAGAATCAACCACGCAAGACCACAAGTCATAGTCTGCCTGGTCTTTGGTTATTCCGAATTTGTATCCGTATCCATACAGGCCGTCGTGCTCAAGGCAACATACATCCCACTGATAGGCTGGCATGAAGGTTGTCGCGTACCAATGAATGAGCGATGGGGATGAACAACCGTCGGTGTTTTCCTGGCTTTTCTTCCAGAGCTGTATAGCCTCTGGTGTTTCAAGTGCGTCGACCTGTTGATCTGTTAAAGGAACTATGGTCCTGGGAGAGCAGGAACAGAGAAAAATAATGATTAATATTGGGAATATTTTTTTCATGTCATTCGCAAAATTTAAAATTAGGCCATGTTCTTTTTATAGCCTTAGATAACTCAGACCTGTAATTGCATTCCCACGCGGGGCACTGGTGTTCGACCGTAAACCTTGCCAGAGCTGCCTCTAAAGGATCATCGTAAAAACCAAGATATCTGGCTTTACCATTTATTGTTATTTGCCCTATCCACTTATTGTGATCGTTCTTCCAGTACACCCCAGGATAACCAGACTTGTTCCTGCTGGATATCTTTGAATTTTGCATATTACAAGTACTGGTTGCATGTCTAATTTCTTTCCATCTGTTGTCGGTCTTTACCCCGTTTTTGTGATCAACCAAATGTTCTGGCATGTACCCTTCCATATAAAGAAAAGCCAACCTGTGCGCCTTATATAATTTACCTTTTATCCGTATATCTATGTTTCCCCTCACTGCCTTGTTTCCTGCAACGTCACCAATTTTCATTCTATTTGAATTTCTCACCAACCAGGTAAAAATACCTGTATCGGCATCGTAGTGCATTAACCTCTTTAGTTCTTTTTGTGTTAGTTTTTCCATTATACACCTCTGCATAATACCTATAAATAAAATGGCAGGCGGTTAGGTTGACCGCTTTTCGGGAGCTACCCTAGCCACCGTCGGAGTAATTAAATTATAACATTAATGCTAAGATATCACATCAACAAGTTCAATCATTTTGCCACTAGCACGGCAGATACCGCAACACCCATGTAAGCTACTTTTTGCTTCATTTCACCCCACCATTTACTGTGACGTTTACCTTATCACCGTCTTTATAAACTATAGACACGCCGTTCATGTTGCCTTTTTTATAAACAACTACGCCACCGATCTGAGCCTCAGCAAACGGGATATACTGACCCGAACTTCCATACTCGTTAATCCGAATAGAATTTGGATAGTCTTGAGCGCAGCCGGACAATAACAAAGCTAAGATCAGTATCAAAAGTCCCTTGAACATTGTAGTCCCCTTTTAACATCAACACTCAGGTATTCACACTTACTCACATAGCAGCCCTCGCAATCAATGTGATAGCAGACACCGGCGC
>DATFNI010000462.1:0-10741 GCA_035266485.1 Balneolales bacterium | reverse complement strand
TGTTGATTACATAGACCTGTATCAGATCCATGGATGGGATGCCGGCACACCGATTGAGGAGACGCTGCGGGCATTGAATGATCTGGTACGGGATGGCAAGGTCCGCTACATCGGCTGTTCCAATGTAGCCGCCCGTCAGCTTGCTAAGGCCCTGCAAATATCGAAGGCCAACAACTGGGATGCATTTGTCTCGCTGCAGGCCTACTATAATGTGGCCGGACGTGACCTGGAACATGAATTACTGCCGCTCTGCAGGGAAGAAGATTTGGGTGTTTTGCCGTGGTCGCCGCTTGCGGGCGGTTTCCTGACCGGTAAATTCCGCCGCAACCAGAAGGGTCCTGAAAATGCGCGTCGTGCAGGTTTCGATTTCCCGCCGGTCGACAAGAACATGGCGTATGACGTCGTAGATGTGATGGAAGCGATGGGCAAAGAAAAAGGAGCCAGCATTCCACAGATGGCCCTCGCGTGGCTGCTTCATCAGCCGGGGGTAACTTCGCCCATCATCGGTGCCAAGACGATGAAGCAACTCGAGGATAATATCAAAAGTGCTGACGTACAGCTAAGCGAGGAAGAGCTCGGGCACATCTCCGAAGTGACCCAACCGCCCAAACTCTACCCGCAATGGATGCTCGAATTCCAGCAAAACCGCGCCCGGATGATTCGCGAACAACAGACTGTCAAGTAAGCTGGCATTAATTAACCAACTTCCAAACCGAAGGATGTCATCCTCTGATGTTGGTTCGATTTTCGGACCAACGTAGGATCTCGTTAACCCGGATTATTCACCGCTAAATTTCGCAGTCTGATTTCCTTATCCCCAAAAATGAGGATGCCATATAAAAAATAAGTTTAATAAAATCAACATTATAATTGGTTATTATATAGTTTAGCGTGAATAATTCGGGTTAACATTCGATGATGCACATTTCCGGTATAGCAATCGTTTCCGGATGCGACGAGATTCTACTTTCCAAGGTAAACCGGAGAAAATCAGAATGACAGTTCTGGTATGGAAGCCGGAATAGCATTTTCAGCATTTAGAGCCATCTCATCGTAAACAAACGAGGCAAAATCCAATTCGTTGGCAGATGCATCAGGCTTTTGATGAATGCCTCGTGTAACTCCGGATGGGGATGGGCGCGGCCCATCCCCATGTTAAATTCTGCTCGCTTGATTGCCTGCCAGGCTGCCAGGTTTCGTCTGCGTGAGAATTGTAAGAGGGGAAGATCCCGGAAACCTGTCGGCCGATGCTGTCTCAATAATTTCGCCAGATTCCACGCGTCCATCCAGCCTAAATTCATACCCTGGCCGCCAAACGGACTGACGATGTGGGCTGCATCACCGATAATACCAATTCGTCCCCTGCCATAGCTGCCGGCACGATAATGCTGCACACCAAATGAGCTGATCATCGTGTTTGTTTTTGGATCCAGCGTGTATCCGGTGCGTGGTTCAATCCATTTTTTTAGTTGTTCCACAGACGGGTTCTCAATATAAGCTGGCGTTCGTATAACCCAGCGGCGCTTGTTTCCCGGCAGAGGGAATGATTCAATGAGACCGGTACTTTGCAGGTAAATAGCTGCAACAGGACCAAAATTCGTCGTATCTAAAAAATCACCCATTACAAAGGTATCCGGATAGGAACTCCCTTTAAATGGAATGTTCAGTAATTCGCGAACAGTGCTCTGCTTTCCATCGCAACCGATAACATATTTTGCCTGGTATGTCTGCCGGTTGCCATCGGAATCCTGCGTTATAACTTCTGCATGGTCGTTTGTGTCACTGACAGCAATTACGGCTTCCCCTTTTTTGAGGATGTCACCTTGTCTTTTTATAAGGTGTTTTTCCAGGATCTCTTCGGTGAAGAATTGCGGAAGTGTCAGGATGAAGCGATAGGGGCCGGGACAGGTTTGAAAATCCAGTTCTCCAATGATCCCGTTATCTCCAATTGCTATTCCTTTAGGTATCCGGAGACCCTGCTGAAGAAATGGATCAACAATACCCATCTGTTCTAAAAATTCAAGGGAAGGGGGATGGATGCCAATGGATCTGGAGTGTTTTGAACGCCCTGTGTTTTCCTCCAGGATCAGAACGTCCATATCAAGCTGTTTTAAACGTGAGGCCATAAAAAGTCCCACGGCCCCACCGCCTGCGATGATGATATCATGCATTGAATCCAATGTTGTTGGAAAAGGTTATCAGGAAAATAGAAATCAGGGGAACACGGGAACAGGGTGGTCGATATTCACCAACTTGTCGCTATTTCCCTATTCCCTTATTCCCGAACCGACTGTTCGGCATATCTGCCTGTTCTTGCTCTGATCTTTCATTCTTTTTCCGGATCAACAGCAGCCGCCAGGGTTTCATGCGTTTTACCTTCCATCCGGCAGGTACGACTGCCTGAAGTTCTCCTTTTCGGTAACTTTTCCGGATGGATATCCGGCCATCATACGCGATGTATGATCCAGGGCAAAAAGGTGCAATGAAAACAGAGAACGCCGTGAAAGCCATCGGGTTACGTTCCAGATCGTTGAACAGCACAAGGTTATCGCTGAGTTTCCCGGCATCCTCAAGCATCACCTTCAGTTCCGGATCTGTCAGATGATGCAGCAGATGATTGGATATGACGACATCAAAAGTTTTCCCATCTGCAATCAGCTCGTGTGTGGTCAGATATTCAAAGGTGATCTCATCCGGCCAGGTCTTACTATCGACATAGGTGAGTGCCCTGGGATCGGTCTCGATGCCCGTTATTTTCACCCGGATCCCGTCCTGCTTAGCCCAGTTGTAAATTTTCAGGGGAATGTCGCCACCGCCAAATCCGATATCCAGGATTTCTATCGGTTGATTTTCATCAGCCAATGGAAGGATATATGACTCGTACAACTTGCTCCATCCAGAGAAGAAGCGATTAATGACGGAAAAAAAGCGGTAAGTTTGAAACAATTTGATTTGATCCGCCCCACCAATGTCCATCCATTCTTGTAGGTCGCCCTGCCGTTGTTGTAATAACCAATTCATTAAATGGATGACCTCAGTTGCTGATGCTTCGCTGCAGAAGTGCCGTTTCAAGTGTTAATCCGGGACCAAAGGACATGGCCAGGATTTTCTCATTGTTGGATTTGATAGGTTTCTTCAGGATTTCGTTCAGCACAAACATGACCGTCGGACTGCTCATATTGCCGTATTGCCGCAACACTTCCCGTGATGGTTGTACCTGCTGATCAGTAAGGCCAAGGCCTTGCTGTAGTTTATCAAGGATAGCTCTGCCGCCCGGATGAATGCCCCAGTGCCGGATATCATCCTTATTTATTTTCATTCGCTTCAATAAAGGAGTGATGCTCGTTTCTACGTTTGAACCCAGTATCTTTGGGATATACGTGGTTAGTGCCATATCAAACCCCTGATCGCCGATTGTCCAGGCCATATCTTCTTCGCTGTCGGGTGCAATGGAAGTCTCAAAACTTAAAATTTCAACCTGTGAATCAGATTGTGGCCTTCGTGAACTGATTAACACTCCGGCTCCGCCATCTGCAAAGAGAGAACCCGACAACAAGAAATCCGTTTCTTCCCGGAATTTAAGGTGTAAGGTACACAGTTCCAGGATAACCACAAGTACATTGGCGTTCGGATCGGCGTCACAGAACTGTTTTGCCATTCGAAGCGCGGGAAAAGCTGCATAACAACCCATGAATCCCAGATTGTACCGCTGAGTTGTTGCCGGTAACCCGAGTTCTTTGACAATATGATAAGCCGGACCGGGAGCAAAAAATCCGGTGCAGGAAACCGTTATAACGTGAGTGATATCGTTGGCATCCATACCGTCGACGGCATTAATCGTACGTCGCGCTATCTCCGGGTACATCCGCTTCGATTCGTCTGTATATAACTTGTTTCGGTGTGCAGTGCCCGGCATAACCATTTTGCCATCGGATTGCACCAAAAACGTGTGATCCTTTATTTCCGGATTGAAATCCCTGATCACTGAATGTCTCTTCTCAATGCCGGAGAAGGCATAAATGCGGTGAAGCAATTTGCGGGTGATTTCTCTTCCGGAGATCTGTTCGATCATGAAATCCCGGATTCTGTCCTGGGAATACCAGTTATCCGGTACAAATGGTTCAATATGATGGATGTAAACGGACATAGAGTTTATAGTACTTGAGAGTACTTAAAAGTGTATTAAGTACTTAAAGTTTGAATTGTACTTTTATGATATTGCTGCCGATAGTATAAATAACAGCACTTAATTAGAGTAAAAAAAAGATGCAGGTACCTTTGTATCAGATAGCCTTTCTAATAATAAACATATAGAATTGAGAGAAATTATAACTGTGCCGTCGGCCTCATTAGTTCCTCGTCACGAAGTCGTTCGATTTTGGAGGGTTTGCTGATATAATGTTTGGTCATAATCAAAAAACGGCTGTTATGAAGAACGGCGGCTGCACTGAGTCCTGCAACAAGACCAAACCAAAGTCCGCGTGGACCCATGTCGAGCGTTATTCCCAGAAAATATCCGAGTGGTAACCCGATGATCCAATAGGCAATCAGGTTTACGATCATCGGTATGCGTGTGTCTTTCAGGCCTCGGAGCGCACCGAGACCGCTTACTTGTAGTCCGTCGGATATCTGGAAGATGGCAGCAACGTGCAACAGGGTTACCGCCACAGCGATGACATCCTGGTCCTGTGTGTACAGATGGGCAACGAGGTTTGGCGCCAGCCACATAATCAAAGCCGTACAGGTCATAATCATCACGCTCATTCCAATTCCGATCAAACCGGAGAAACGTGCCTGATATGGATTCTTGCGGCCTATGGCATGGCCGATACGAATAGTGATAGCGGTAGACAGCCCAAAGGGCAGCATAAATGTGATCGAACAGAAGTTGATCGCGATCTGGTGGCCGGCGACGGCTAAGGTGCCTATGGAACCCATCAGGAGTGTGACCAGGGCAAACATGCTGACTTCCATAAAGGCACTCATTCCGTTAGGCAAGCCGATATGTATCAATTCCCGGAAGATTTCCAGACTGGGTCTTCCCAATTTTTCGAATATGCCGAACCGTTTGTAAGACGGTCTTCTAACGGTATATATTAACATTCCCAGGAACATGATGACCGCAACGAGCGCACTGGCCCAGCCGGTGCCGACGGCACCCATAGCCGGGAACCCCAGATATCCGTACATGAAGACAAAATTACCGGCGATATTGAATACGACGCCAAGCAGTGCAAAGTACATGCCGGGTTGGGTAGCACCAATGGCTTCATTGAAAAACCGTAAAGCCATGTATGCACTTATGAAAGGGAGCCCCCATGAGATGGCATCCATATAACCCTGAGCAACGGGAATAATGGACGGTTCGACTTTGAGAAGATGCAAGAGTGGTTCCAGGTTGCGGATCAGGAAGAAAGCAGGCCAGGCCAGTAACTGGCTCATCCACAATCCCTGGCGAACGTTCCGTCCAATTTCTTTAATTTGCCTGCCACCGAACAATTGTGCCACGACAGGGCTGATGGCCATCAAAATTCCCAGCATGAAAATGTAGACAGGGTTCAGAAGACTTGAACCGACGGCCACGGCTGCCAGTGCCTTCGGACTCAGGTTCCCTGCCATCACCGTATCCACGAAACCCATGGACATCTGCAAAAGCTGACTGGCGATGACAGGGAGTCCCAGTTTCATGATAGCCCGTGCCTCGAGCAGTATCGGGCGATGAGTTTTTTTACTATTTGTCGTAGTTCTGTTCACAATGAATCTCTGGAATCCAAACAGAGATGAAATGCCGTTAATAATTGATAAAATGGTTTCGGGATGTGGTCGCTATCCTCCGGAGCGAATATTAAAGATACGGTGATCTGTCTTTATTAGGAAGGTTAATCTGATGCCGGTGTTTCGCTTTGCGTGTAAAGAGAAATTAAAAATTGGTGATTTGAAATTAGTCGTCGAGCTGGTTCAAAAGGCTGGTTCTGGCGTCTTTGCCAGAACCCCATACGATGTTTATGGTCCAGGCGAGGACGCCCGGACCGGCGATGGTACTTATATCAAATCACCAGGTTACTAATACTTTCGGCGGGTTTCCCATCGAGGATATCGAGGATGGCGTTGGCGGCCAATAAGCCCATTGCGCGCCGGGCCTCTTTTGCGGCACTGCCGATATGTGGCGTTATTACGGTATTGGGTGCCTTCAAAAGATCCGGGTGAACGATGGGTTCTTCTTCAAATACATCAAGCCCGGCGCCACCTATTATACCCTGGTGCAGGGCTTTTGCCAAAGCGGCTTCATCGACCACCGGCCCCCGGCTGATGTTGATGATCAAAGCGTGATTCGGCATCATATCCAGTGTTTCAGCATTTATGAGATGCCTTGTCTCCGGAGTCAACGGGCAGGCAAGGACCAGGATATCCGAATGGCGGACCATTTTTTTTGTATCCGGTTCATATGTTGCATCAACAGATTGTTCCACGGATGAGTCGACCGGTTTACGATTATGGTAGTGGATATTCAGACCAAAAGCCCTGGCTCGTTTTGCGATAGCCCGGCCAATACGTCCCATCCCGATGATGCCGATATTCTTACCTTTCAGCTCCATTCCAAGGAATCCCAGGGGATGCCATCCGTCAAATTTGCCATCTCTGAGATGTTGCTGGGACTCACATACTTTTCTGGCTACAGTAAGGAGCAGACTCATAGCCAGGTCGGCCGTGGCATCTGTCAGCACTCCGGGAGTGTTGGATACACGAATACCGAATTCTTTTGCTGCGGCCACATCGATATTATCATAGCCCACCGCGTAATTTGCCACGATTTTTAAGGACCCGGCTTCTTCAAGGACATCACGGGAAAAAGGATTCGACAGCATTGAAAGGATGGCGTCGTACTGCTTGACGGCAGTAATCAAGGTATCCTTTGAATTGTATTCTCCCCGCTTGCCAACAGTCAGATTAGTTTTTTCGCGAAGATAATTTAACACATCATCATGAATAGGTTCGGTAACCAGTACTTTGCCGGGCATATCAGTTAAGGTTGGATTGAGGATTATGCGTGACTGAAAAAATCCACGAAAAAGGATTAGCGATCTTCGGTTAAATGAAGTCGTTAAGGAATCACGGTTTTAAAGGTACCATCTGGCCGTTGACATTACAAAATTGCATCTTATCAAGATCGTTGACGGTCAAATTCGGAATATAGAGATAGGAAAAAGGTACAAGTTGCTGGGTGCACATTTTGTTTTTGGGTTTCCAGCTTGTCATATGTAGCTGCAGGGTGTCGCCATTGGCAACATGTTCTATTTTGAGCAGGCTGCTGCAACCGGAAGGCAGATTCCCGTGAATCAGCAAAGCGGCTTGTTGATGATGGATAATTTTTTTGACGGAGTCGATATAAACTCCTCCTGTCAGGTAGGGGCTGCCTCCAGGTGAAGTGAGTGAGACGAGGTCTTTAATTTGTGTTGTGTCGTCGAGGACAGTCAATGTGCTGTCATTCTTTGTAACCGTGGCTGTTTTGCTGGCGTGTTTAGATGTGCACCCTGCTGTCATCCAAAAAGCTGTGAGTAACAGAAAAAGAACGTGAAAAGTGATTTCCCTGCAATTATTCTGTGATATGAGTGATAATGGCGTCATTCCACATCTTCTCAAGGTTATAATAATCCCTCAGTTCATCTTTAAAAATGTGTACCACAACATTTACGTAATCCAATATGACCCACCGACGGGCATTCAATCCTTCTTTTTTCCAAACGGATTCACCCAGTAATTTTTTAGTCGATTCGGTAACCGAGTCTGCGTAGGTCTTAACCTGGATGTCAGTGGGAGCGCTGCAGACAATAAAGAAATCCGTTACAGGTGAAAGGCCGCGAACATCCAGTTGAACGATACGATCGGCATTCTTTTCGAGAAGGGCTTTGTGTATTGTTTCCAGCAAGGCCTGGGTTTCTCCGGAAACCGGTGCAGATTTTGGCGAAAGTGTCTGATATTGTGGTGCGTTTTCTTTTGGCATAGAATTTAGTTGAGTTTCAGGGAATTATAATCAGAACCAACAACAATAGTAGCATCCAGATAATAATCTTTCGATCGTTCTTCTATAACTCGTTTGGGATTGACGCCCAGCGCACGGGCAACCCGTCTGGCATTTTCAATATGTCCGCTATGATCTACTATAAAGGTATGGGTGACATCAAAATTGTCAAAATTACCCGATTCTACGACATCAAAACCGTTTTTGCGAAGGATACGAGTATATCTGCTTGCGATACCCGGGACGCCACATCCGTTTAATACCTCTACTTGAATTACTTTGCTTATCAGTTGGGCCTGGGCATTAGACCGGGTGTTCTGAATACGTGGAAAGAACATCCGTGTAAAAAAAGCTCCGAGCAATACCAGCAACAGTAAACTTAAAAAACCAATGACCGCATTCAAGAAGAAGCCGGGGTTCCTGGATTGACTCATGAAACGATTCTGCCGTTCGGAAAGGACTCCTTAACGATTGCCATAGAAACCATTGTTGAAGAAAGGATTTCCATAGTATCCATAATACCCTCCTCCATAAGGTGAGTACGGGCTGGCATATGGCATTTCTGAAAATTGTAAATGAATGCTGCTATTTTTACTCAACTGATAATTAAGCTCGGCATTTCTGACAAATATTCTGGGTTTCTGACTTTGAGTGAATAGTCCGTTTCCAAATGGAGAGGCAGCAAGTGATATGTCCAGACGGCCCGAGAGCCGGGGTGTAAAATTCATGAACATCGTATTTGTGAAGAGGTTTTCGTTATATACATGGCCCCCGAAACTTGAGAAACTCATTTCCAGGGAGTTTTGCATCTTCACATTATGGATGTTGAAAAGGTCGAGTAATCCTTTCTGATCGTGAGAAACCGTAACGGTTTTGGTGATAGGCCCTGTATAATTCAGAGGTGAGGGTTCCTGACTACGGAATTGTGCCTTTGCTGAATAACCAAACGTCAAAAGCAAGCCAATCGTCAGCATTAATATTGCAGCATATTTTTTCATAGGTTTAAACCCGTATACATATTGAACAGCCATATTCTTATACAACAACGTAAAAAAAAAGCAATAAATTTTCTATACCTCATAAACGATATAAAACAAATTTAAGATCCCATTTTTAGTATTTTCGACCGATTTTGATAAAAATGTTAAATGACTATCCGTAAATCGTACAACAACTACACAACCTGGGTTTTTCAGTCGGGATTCCGGGGCAACCACAGTGATCACTGAGTAGAGGCTATGGTCACAGAGAAATAAGGCTGAAATTGCAGCGTACTCCGTATAATTCTCTGCGATCCCTGCAAAGTTGAATATACACGTAGTGGCATTTCATCTCTCCTTATAAAGAAGCAGAGGGTCATTTTTTTAAATTTCTCTTGCATGTGGCGTCCACCTTCGATAAAGCTTCGGTGGACGGCAGCGGAGGTGGAGGGATTCGAACCCCCGGTCCCACGAAAGGACAACGGTTTTCGAGACCGCCCCGTTCGACCGCTCCGGCACACCTCCTTTTCGCACTTGTCCTCGCCTGTTCAATATATTATATTAGCCAGACCAAAAGAGCGAAAGACTCCCAATATAACATTCCTTAAAAACTGTCTCAACACATAGGATGAAATTAACAGATTTCAAGTACGATTCGTCCCAAGCCAACACACCAGATGTCCCTTCCTCACCCAGAGACTCGGCAAAACTGATGGTCCTGAACCGGGCTGATCAAACGATTGAACACAAAAAGTTCTCTGACATACACGAATATTTTAAAAAAGGCGACTGTCTGGTATATAATGATACAAAAGTTTTCCCTGCCCGGTTAAAGGGAAAAAAAGAGAAGACGGATGCCAGTGTCGAAGTGTTTCTTCTCCGGGAATTGCAACCGGAGAACAAGCTTTGGGATGTGCTGGTAGAGCCGGCCCGGAAAATACGCATCGGTAATAAACTGTATTTTGGTGATGAGTTGGTAGCGGAGGTCGTTGACAATACCACATCACGAGGGCGTACAATTCGCTTCCTGTTCGATGGTATGAATACTGAACTCTATTCGATATTAGACCGCATCGGACAAATGCCTCTTCCTCCATACATCAAAAGAAAACCGGTAGAGGCCGACAAAGAGCGGTACCAGAGTATTTTTGCCCGGGAACGCGGGGCGGTTGCTGCTCCAACGGCATGTATGCATTTTTCCGAAGACCTCATTGATAAACTGAAGAAAAAAGGGGTCTTGATGGCACCGGTTACCCTGCACATCGGCTGGGGTACGTTCCGTCCTGTTGAAGTGGAGGATTTGACGAAGCATAGAATGGATTCGGAAAATTACTACATCTCTGAGGAAAGTGCCGGTATCATCAACAAGGCGCTTGAAAACAAGAAGAGTAAGGTGGTGGTTGCGAGTTCGAGTGCCGTGCGTGCGGTTGAGACCAGCATAATGGCCAGCGGAATGCTCAAATCGTCAACAGGCTGGACAGACAAGTTTATCTATCCTCCGTACGATTTTAAAATCACCGAATCGTTCGTCACAAATTTTCACCGGCCTGAATCAACGTTATTGATGCTTTCGGCTGCGTTTGCAGGCTATGAATTCCTGATGAAGGCATACGAAGAAGCTATTAAAAACAAGTATCGCTTCTATGCATTCGGCGACGCGATGCTGATCATTTGAAGCCTTGGCAACTCTGGCAGTCATAATTCCTGCCGCAGGTTCGGGAACCCGGATGAAAAGTGAGGT
>DATFNI010000461.1:0-9156 GCA_035266485.1 Balneolales bacterium | reverse complement strand
GTACTTTACATTCTTGCCATCACCTCCCTTGGTGTATATGGAGTAACGCTCGCAGGCTGGTCGTCAAACAGCAAATATTCCCTGCTGGGCGGACTTCGTTCGGCTGCGCAGATGCTGAGTTATGAATTGCCTATGGGTCTGGCGGTGGCTTCAACCGTACTATATGCCCATTCACTGAATGTAAAAACAGTCGTCGATTCGCAGGCTGTTTGGTGGAACATGTTTCGCGATCCGATCGCCTTTGTGATCTTCGTTACTGCTGCCCTTGCGGAAGCTAACCGTACGCCGTTCGACCTTGTCTAGGCCGAGCAGGAACTGGTCGGTGGATTTCACACTGAATATAGTTCAATGAAGTTCGGGATGTTCTTCCTGGCTGAATATATGCACGTATTCATTGGAAGTATGCTCATCACGACGTTCTTCTGTGGCGGTTATCATTTACCGTTTGAACCGTACTGGCTGCCGCACCTGTCACCGGTTGTGCAGGGCATTTATGATATCGGCGTCTTCCTGGTCAAGACACTCTTCTGGGTCTTCGTTTACATCTGGATTCGCTGGACCATTCCAAGATTCAAGTTCAACCAGCTCATGCACCTCGGGTGGAACAAACTCCTGCCCCTGGCCATCGCCAACTTCATGGTCATTGCTACACTGATCATGATCTTCAAATGATTTTTGAGATTTTATAAACAAAAAGGCAGAATTCGAAACGGATTCTGCCTTTTTGTTTAATTGAAGAGAGAATACAGGAGCCAGGAGTCGGTGGTCATGAGTGCGTGTAAGATCATGAAAATCCAATCCGGAGTTGTTAGTTGTTAGTTGTTAGTTGTTAGTTGTTAGTTGTTAGTAAGCAACGGCCATTATCACTTCCATGCAAATATTGCGTGAGTAAACGATTCTCTTCATTTGTATCTGATAATTGTTTACTGCAAACTGCATACTGTCAATTGACCGCTTCATTTCATATTTTTACGCCTCGGTCAGATACCTTCCGGTATCCGCTTTTTTGGGATAAAACAGGGCGAAGATTTAGTTATAAATGAAAAAGGTTGCCTTTTATACATTAGGCTGTAAACTCAATTTTTCGGAGACTTCGACGATCAAACGCCAGTTTGTTGATCATGATTTCGAGGTCATCCCGTTTGGGGATTCGGCCGATGTCTACGTGATCAACACCTGCTCTGTCACGCAGGACGCCAATCGCGACTGCCGTAAGATTGTCCGCCGTGCCTTGTCCACCAATCCGGAAGCGTTTGTAGCCGTCACCGGCTGTTATGCGCAGCTCGAACCGGAAGAGATCGCAGCGATCGATGGCGTTGATGTGGTTCTCGGTGCAAAAGACAAGTTCAATATTTTTGACTTGGTTAACAGCTTTGAAAAAGTGGACGAGACGATTATCCATCACACCGATGTTAATGATGCAGCCGATTTCCACCACGCTTTCTCCACAAACGACCGGACCCGTGTGTTCCTGAAGATCCAGGACGGCTGCGACTATAAATGTGCATTCTGCACAATTCCCCTGGCTCGTGGAAAAAGCCGCAGCCCGCGGATCAGCCAGATCCTGGATAACGCGCGTACGGTCATCGATCAAGGCTACAAAGAGATTGTGCTGACCGGTGTCAACGCCGGCGACTTCGGCAAGCAGAATGGCGAGACATTCTTTGAGTTGCTAAGGGAACTGGATCAGCTTGAAGGGATGCAACGTATCCGAATTTCCTCCATCGAACCAAATCTGCTGCATGATGACATCATCCGTTTTGCGGCCGATTCACGCTGTATTCAGCCTCATTTTCATATTCCATTGCAATCGGGCAGCGACACGATGCTTAAAATCATGCGGCGCCGCTACCAGTCCGAGCTGTACCGGCAACGGGTCGAATTGATAAGAAAGCTGATGCCGGATGCGTGTATCGGCGTGGATGTGATCACCGGCCACCCCGGCGAAACGGACAACCTGTTCCGGGAATCCTTTGATTTTATCGACAGTCTGCCGGTCAGTTATCTGCACGTATTTACCTACTCCGAGCGGCCAAACACCAAAGCGGTAACCATGGATGAAGTTGTTCAAAAAAAGATTCGCAAGAAACGGACCCACAAGCTTCGTCGTCTCTCCAGGAAAAAACGATTTGAATTCGACAGCCGCTTCATGGGACAGACTCGCCCGGTTCTTTTCGAGACAGAAAACCAGGATCGACAGATGTTCGGGTGGACCGATAATTACCTGAGGGTTTCTGTTCCCTGGCAGCCTTCATTTTCTAATGAAATAATTACATGCAGGCTGGAAAGGTATCATACTAGTGGCTACTTTGAGGGCAGCCCAGTCCTTGATGAAGTAACCGTAGGTGTATAATCAGCATGAGCGACCGGAATGATGTGACAACCCGGATTATCTCTTTCCTGGAATACCAGGAAGAAGTATATGGCCCCTTTCAAATTCCGGAAGTGGAAAAAGAATCAGAACAAGAACAGACGGAGTCACCGCAACCGGTGATTTCCGCAACACAAGAGGATATGCCCGAACGATCAGCAACCGCAAATAAAAGCGAGATATATCAGAAAGTAGCAGCTTGCCAAAACCTTGATGAATTAAGAGAAATCTGCGACCATGCAGACATCCTTCATACGGATCTCGAAAATACGCGTCTTGTTTTTGGTGTAGGGAACCCTGACGCAGACCTGATGCTGATTGGCGAAGCGCCCGGTTATCATGAAGATCAGCAGGGAGAGCCGTTTGTTGGCCGTGCCGGACAATTATTAAATGATATTCTCAAGGCTATCAATTTTAAGCGTGAAGATGTGTACATTGCCAATATTCTGAAACATCGCCCGCCGAATAACAGGGATCCTTTGATTGATGAACGCAGGCAGAGTCTGCCGTTTCTGGAGAAGCAGATCGATTTAATTCAGCCTAAACTGATTTTGTGCCTGGGCCGTATATCGGCCCAGACCCTTCTTGATATCAACGAATCCATGGGGCAGCTTCGCGGTACATTTCATCCTTACCGTGAGAAATACGAACTGATGGTTACGTACCATCCGGCGGCCCTGCTTCGCAATCCGCAGTGGAAACGCGGGACGTGGGAGGATGTGCAAAAACTTCGCAAACGATATGACGAGCTCGGCTGTAAGCCGTAAAAACAGGAATGATGGAACACAGGATGAACGGATCGCAGGAAAACTGATTATATGCAATATCCTGCCATTCCAATATCCCATTATCTTTTGTGAATCTTATTAATTTAAATACTACTCACTGACAACGAATGGCTAACGATCAATCCGGGAATCAGTATCGGCGACAGCCTGCTCCTGTCAACCAGATGCTTGAGCAGGGCGGACGTATCCCGCCCCAGGCGCCCGATGTGGAAGAAGCAGTACTCGGGGGCATGCTGATTGATCATGACGCTGCTTCCATCGCTCTGCAGATCCTGAAACCGGATGACTTTTACAAGCCGGCAAACCGGTATATCTACGATACCATCCAGAAATTATATGAGCGGAATAATCCGCTCGATCTGCTGACGGTGGAAAACGAGCTTCGCGACCAGGAACTGCTGGATTCCTGTGGCGGTTCTGCTTATCTCGCCCAGCTTACCCGCGCCGTAAGTTCTGCTGCCAACATCGAATATCATGCGCAGATCATTGTAGAAAAAGCCATAAAACGGAATCTGATACTCACCTGCACCGAGATCATCAAGGATGGGTATGACACAGGCAGCGATCCGTTCGATCTGCTGGATCGTGCCGAGCAGAATATTTTTGATCTATCGAACACCAAGACCCGAGTCCCGGCAAAATCCATTAGTGACATTCTCAAAACTACCATAGACCACCTGGTGGATATCCGCGGGAAAGCAGATGGGTTAACCGGTGTTCCCAGTTCACTTGATGTAGACCGGCTGACTGCCGGCTGGCAAAACGGTGATCTTATCATCATTGCAGCCAGACCATCGATGGGGAAGACGGCATTTGTCCTTACAGCGGCCCGGAACGCGGCGCTTCATGCCACTAAAGAGAAGAAAACCAGCGTTGCTATCTTCAGCCTGGAAATGTCCGATCAATCGCTGGTACAGCGTCTTTTGACGATGGAAGCCCGTATCAATGCCCAAATGGCACGATCCGGACGTCTTAACGACCAGGATTTTGAACAGCTGGTTGAAGCGGCTGGACGGCTGGTGCAGGCCAATATTTTTATCGATGATACACCCGGTATTAGTGTCATCGAGTTGCGGTCGAAATGCCGCCGTCTTAAAAATGAACACAACATCGGGCTGGTCATCGTCGATTACCTTCAATTGATGACTGGCGGGAGCGGCGACCGGAACCGTGAACAGGAAATAGCTTATATCTCCAGAGGACTCAAGGCATTAGCCAAGGAGTTAAAGGTCCCTGTTATCGCTCTTTCACAGCTTAGCCGTGCCGTTGAACAGCGTGGCGGCAACAAACGCCCCCAACTCAGCGACCTGCGTGAATCCGGGTCGATCGAACAGGATGCCGATGTTGTCTGTTTCCTGTATAGACCGGAGTACTACGGGATTCAAACCGATGAAGAAGGACACTCAACCGCAGGTGTTGCCGAACTGATCGTCGGCAAGCAACGGAATGGTCCGGTTGGATCAGTACGTTTGCAATTTATTAAAGATTACGCCCGTTTTGAGAACCTGACAACTTCGTTCGATAATTCAATCAGCGGGGTGATAGAAAGCTCCGAAGAATATTTGTCTGATCCCAAACCGGCCGGACGGCAAAAGAGCAGACAACGAAACGACCATCGGGATGACGAATTTGACAATCCGGATGATCTCGAAGCACCCTTTTGATTTAGTTGATTGTTGGTTGGTAGCAGTTAGTGGTTTGTTGTCCGTAGTCGCCTTCACCTCTCGATCAACCAACGCTCCGGCCATCTTATTAACACCTTAACACTTCCAATCTCATGCGTCGCGTCTTAAAAGCGGTTTCAGTAATTTTTTGTCTATACCTGGTTGTTGCAGCGGGTTGGCGGCTGGCATATGCTCAGAAGGCAACCGGTAATCTTCCAACCCATACCAAAATAAACCGATGGCTGCATCAGAGCCTGCAGAAAGAGCAGGAAGACACAACGATGTCCGACCTGATCACTTTCTTTGCCCGGAAGCAGATTGGCATTCCGTATGAAGCCAATATGTTAGATAAGTCTCCCATCGAAAAACTCGTTGTGGATCTTACCGGTGAGGACTGTGTTATTTACGTCGAAAACACAATGGCTCTGACACTAACTGCTCTGGAACACGACTCGACCATCAGCCGTTTTTCACAAAATCTGGAGCATCTTCGCTATCGCGACGGCAAGTTAAACGGCTATGCCAGTCGCCTGAACTATTTCTCCGATTGGCTGCTGAATAACCAGAAGAGAGGAAACATAACGATCCTGAGTCAAAAATGGCCGGGAACAGCCAAAATGGACAGTATCTACTTTATGAGCACGCACCGATATGATTATCCTCAACTGATCCATTCCGACTCGTTATTCCGGTTAATAAAGAAAAGGGAGTCGTATTTATCACATGATGGCTTGCGATATCTTCCAAAAATGTTCCTGCCCCGATATGTGTCGAAAATTCATTCGGGTGATATCATCGCCTTTGTGACTACCGTTGCGGGTCTTGATGTTTCTCATACGGCCATCGCGCTGCGCAGCGGGAATTTTTTGACGTTCATCCATGCCAATCCGAAACACGGCGTGATTATCGAGCCATTGGGTTTGTTGCCGTATGTACTTGGCAGAAAAACGATAAAGGGTGTAATTATTGCCCGTCTTCGTAGTGAACAGGTTCAGCCCTCTTCTCTGCGAGTTCCTCAAAAAGATCATCGTACTTCCCGATGATTCTGGACCAGTCCAGATGCTGATTGATCTTTTTAAGCGTTGTCTTTGGCAGTCTGCGTGTTTTGTTTCCCAGCAGATCTTTCAGGATGCGGAACATCTCATCCTCATCATCATACAAGATAGGAGCATGAAGGAGGGGTTGCCGAAGGTTATCCGGGATAAGTTCAGGGTAAGTGAGTCTGTTTGGAAGTACCGGATGACACCCGCAATAAATAGCCTCCATAATAGCCACACAGAAAAACTCATGATCCGCTGTCGATACAACGATGTCGCCTTTGTGCAATAGCTTGCTATAAGACTGAATATCATCTACGTAACCGTAGTGAATGATGCGGTTGCCGTATCGCCGCCAGGCTTTCTCGAATTCCTCGGGTTTGTCGTGCCGGTTGTCGCCCGCAAGGACGAGATCGAACCGGAAACCGGCATCATCCAGGCGATTCATCACCCGGAAGAATAGGCCTGGATTTTTATCAAAGGTCCATCGTTGATTCCAGACGATTACTTTGTGCTGGTTCAGGTTACGTGTATCTGGCTGCTCATCGAACACCGAAAGATCGATACCGGAATGAAGAACACGGCTAGCGTTCCTGATCCACTCAATCGTATCGGGATGCTGCTGATCGGGGAATTGATCCAAAAAATCCGGCAAGGCGGCCATAAACGAATCATGATGGAAATGTGAGGAAAAGACGAGCTGATCAGCTACCAGAGCATTCAGATAATTCAGGTATCCAAAGGTGTTATCCCGTACCTGACCGGCCGGCAGGGGTTGCGTAATTTGGTTCTCATGCATGTACATGATCACCGGGATCTTGTCAAATCGTGGTCTCGTCAGTGCCAGAAAAGCCGAAAGATTGATCATGCTGCTGGCAAAAATCAGGTCAACGTCGTCAGCCAGTTCTTTTGACTTCAGTGCGAGAGATACGCCTCCGCCATGCATACGCCATCGCCAGTGGCGTCCCGGCAGAGTCACAGGAATAATGTTATGCCGGGAATGCTGTTGTATGCCTTCCAGAAACGCTTTGTGAGATCCCCCCAAAAATGGCTCCAGCATTAAGATATTCATGGACACCTCATCATCGGAATCGAGTGGCTATTTCATCTAATGGAAGATAGATAATTGTGGGATTATTCAACGGGTCAAAATAGGGTTGTTCACAGGCAAAAAGCTGATCTATGATGGTCTCCATCTCGATATCCGTCAGCTTCTTGCCGCGGGGAATGGCTGTCTTGGAAGCCAGTGCCAAGGCAACCCGTTCCCTCTCTTTCAGTTGCACTTTACCCGAAAGTGACTGAAACTGCTCCAGGATGGACTCAAGTACATTCTTTTCGTTTCCAATCTGAATATCGGCAGGTACACCGCTAACAATCGCTGAATTACCACTGAGTAGCTGGATATTGAAACCCATCTTTTGAATGGTCGGATGCAGTTCCCGGAGCAATGCAAAATCGGTTGCAGAAAACTCAAGCGTCTGTGGGAATAACAGCTGTTGCGTACTGGGCAGACCCGATTCCGCAGCCTGCAGGGCGCGTTCGTAAATGATACGCCGGTGCGCCGTATGCTGATCGATGATACACAACCCCGTTAATGTTTGCGACAGGATATACTGGTTATGAAGCTGCCAAAACCCGCGGCCCTTGTCATATTCCGGATGATTCTTCCTTCCGGGTTGATTTAGTGGGGTTGGTCCCGTAGTTCCCGCATACAGCCTGCGGGTCACGTCCTCCGGTATCTTTTCCCTGTTCGGCTGGTAGTTTATGCGGGACGGAATCCTTATGGGATCAGAGCCGGGCTTGCCACTTCCGATAAACTGATTTCCACTTTCAAAATCCGTGCGGAAAGCGGTGTGTTCATCAAAGTACAAACTCTCATTATCCTGTGGAATCGCCGGGACCTGAAACTGCTCGTTTAACGACTTGCGAATGACCGATTTGGTTAGCGCTGCAATCGTACGTTCATCCCCAAACTTCACCTCGAGTTTTGTCGGATGTACGTTGACATCCACCTCGGCGGGATCAACATCAAAATAGAGTGCAAAAAACGGGTATTGATTTGGTTGAATCCACTGGTTGTAAATATTCAGGACCACATGCATGAGATGGCGGTGCTGGAACGGCCTGCCATTTACAAAAAAGAACTGCTCCCCCCTGTTCTTTTTTGCCATTTTGGGATCGATGATGTATCCGCTCAATCCCATATAATCAGTCTGTTCTCCAACACGAATCAGACTGGCCCGGTACGAACGGCCAAATATCATAACGATCCGGTCCTCGAGTGACTGAGAAGGAAGATTGTAAATCTCTTCCCCATCGTCGTTCAACTCAAAATGGATATCAGGATTAGACATTACGGCATGCTGGAAAGCAAGAAGGATATGCCGGAATTCGGTGGCGTCGGTTTTCAAAAAAGCACGTCTCGCCGGTACGTTGAAGAAAAGGTTGCGAACGGCAACCGAGGTCCCGTTCTCTGCAGGAGCCGGTTCCAGATGCTTGTTTTCTCCTCCCCAAACTTCATATACAAAACCGGTCTCGTCTTCCATGCGTTTTGAAGTGATCGTAACCTGTGCCACTGAGGCTATAGATGCCAGTGCCTCCCCGCGGAAACCCAGTGTACGAATACCGTAGAGATCCTCAATCCGGCTTATCTTCGATGTGGCATGCCGCTGTACGCTGAGCTTGAGATCCGCCTGCGACATACCCGAGCCATTGTCGCTAACCTGTATTAGTGTCCGGCCTGCATTTTGAGAAATGACTTTTATGTGATCGGCACCCGAGTCAATGGCATTATCCAACAATTCTTTCAGAACCGATCCGGGTCGTTGCACAACCTCTCCCGCCGCTATCTTATTTGATAGCTCCGGCGGCATGATATGTATGATTCCCTCGCTGGTCTGCAGTTCGCTGTTCAAGTGATCTTTTAAAAATCGTTAAGCATTACATTCGTTACCGCTTCACCCTAACATGATGCCATGCACTAAAGATGCAGTATTATCCAAAAAACCAGGAAGAGCAAAATAGCGTAAATCATTACCGAACGAGTCTGACCTCTTCGGGTTTTTCGCTCAATATGAACATGATGACGGTATTTCTCTTTCTCGGGTTTATAAAACCGTGGTTCGTAATCGAACTGGCGATGTCCCGGTAACTTACCTATGATCGGTCGAAACTTCATAATAAATATCTCTTTAAATGTGCATTCACATATAAAAACGGTTACACGACAGTCATATTTTACACATACAATATAGCAAGATGATAATGCCTAAAAAAGCCTAAGTTTTATCTGATCG
>DATFNI010000460.1:0-3075 GCA_035266485.1 Balneolales bacterium | reverse complement strand
GCGATCATCAGTTCCACAGCCGTTCGGGCATCACCCATGCGTCCAGCCGCATTGATCCTGGGGCCGATGGAAAAGACGATTTGAGTAGTGGTTATGGTTCCCGGCTTCAGGTTGATCACATCCATGAGTGCGCGAATACCGGGCCTGGGATCATTGTTAAGTTTTTTCAGGCCTTCCCGCATCAGTATCCGGTTTTCTCCCGTAATTGGTACGATATCGGAAGCAATGGAAATTGCCAGCAGATCCAGATACGGATGTGCCTTCTCCGGCGGCAGCCCCAATTCATGAAGGATAGCCTGAATGAGTTTAAAAGCCACCCCTGCACCCGACAACCCCTCAAAAGGATACGGACAATCAGGCCTTTTGGGGTCGAGCACGGCAAAAGCATCAGGGATCGTATCTCCGACCGTATGATGATCACAGATAACCAGGTCTATCCCGTGTTGTCGGGCATATTCCGCCTCTTCGTGTGCTGTGATGCCACAGTCGACCGATAAAATGAGTTTGGCCGATGTATTAATTGCAAAATCGACTCCCTCTTGTGAGATTCCATATCCTTCCTTAAAACGATGCGGAATATAATACTGCACATCACTTCCAAAATTCTTCAGAAAGTTGTACATGATTGAAGTGGCAGTTGTCCCGTCGACATCATAGTCTCCATAGACAACAACTTTCTCACCATGTCTTACGGCATCAGCCAGACGTGGTGCCGCCAGATCCATATCTTTCATGAGATATGGATCGTGTAACTTTCCGATGTCAGGTCGGAAGTAATCACGTGCCAGGTCAAAAGAGTCAATTCCTCGTAAGGCCAGCAGCCGCGCGATAGTGGGATGCACCCCCAATTCACGCTGCAACTGTTGTACAGTAGTCTCGTCTCCTATAGGAGTAATTACCCATCGGTACGTCATCATTTTCTTTTCTGGTTTTATTTTTTTATTTGAATAGAGCCGGGGCCATCACGCTCGCCGGTTCAAGAGCCCGATCCACACCCGATTTTATCGGGACTTGCCAGGTTCGGGCATTACATAATCATTTCTAAACAAAATATTCCGAATGAACTCCTTCGGTGGAATTCTTTGGCACTACCTGAGGGTTTTTCAAAGAGCATCCGTTGTAGATTATTTCATATTAACACAAATCGCCCAAAAAATTAAGAGCTGAATCCATGACTAAAGAAAAGTTTGAATCTTACGCTCACCCTGAAATGCTGGTCACAACAGATTGGGTAGCCAATCATCTGGAGGACGAGAATATACGAATTATAGAAAGTAACGAGGATCCCCTTCTGTATGATACCGGACATATTCCGAATTCCATTAATATCGATTGGCATACCGAACTTAATGATCCGGTCATTCGCGATTATGTGAATGAACATACTTTCCGCAAGCTGATGGAGCGTAAGGGAATATCGAAAGATACCGAAGTAATCTTTTACGGTGACAAAAACAATTGGTGGGCTTGTTACGCCCTGTGGGTTTTTCGGCTGTATAATCATGAAAATGTCAGAATAATGGATGGAGGGCGCAAGAAATGGGAGGAAGAAAGTCGTAAATTCACGAAGGATATTCCCGAATTCGAACCGGGTGATTATCCAATGACGAAACGTGATAATAAGAAGGAAAGAGCGTTCTTGCTTGATGTGATGCATCATCTTGAAAATGGCCTTTCTCTTATTGATGTACGCTCACCCCAGGAATTTAGCGGTGAGCTTTTGCACATGCCCGAATATCCGCAAGAGGGTGTTTTACGCGGTGGTCATATCCGGGGTGCAAATAATATCCCATGGTCGAGGGCAGCCAATGAAGACGGTACCTTTAAAACACGGGTAGAACTGGAGGAAATATATCTGAATGATACGGGCATAGACCCGGAAGATGAAGTCATAACATATTGCCGCATCGGAGAACGCTCAAGTCATACATGGTTTGTCCTGAAATATCTGCTCGGCTTGCGAAAAGTCCGGAATTACGATGGTTCATGGACCGAGTGGGGAAACATGGTCCGGATGCCAATTGAGCGCCCCTGATAGGTGATGGCATAAAATTTCCATTCTAAGGCTGATTTACAAAATCAGCCGAATTTAATCCTTCAAATACAGTTTGATTTTGCTTTCAGATGCCGTAACATACAGGTGTTGAAAGCGCTTTTCTAGCGCATAAAAAGCGTTATTTACGTTATTTATAAACTGATACTTAAAAATTGCAGGAATGAAACCAACGTGTCTTGTTCCTGCGCGAAATTATTAAAGACATGACAGTAGAGACATTAACACAACAAGAAGTTGATACGAATTTTTCGCTCTTTAGCCAACTGGAACAGAAGGAGCATGAACAGGTTATCATATGTTCTGAACCCAAGGTGGGACTGCGCGCGATCATTGCCATTCACAATACCACACTCGGACCGGCCCTTGGAGGAACCCGGATGTGGACTTATAAATCCGATCAGGAGGCTTTGCGCGATGCGCTACGGTTATCCCGCGGAATGACTTACAAGGCAGCTGTCGCCGGACTAAATCTTGGCGGCGGAAAAGCAGTGATCATCGGTGATCCCCAAAAGGATAAGACCGAAGCACTGTTCAGGGCTTACGGGCGTTTTATTGAAGGATTGGCCGGTCGTTATATCACGGCTGAAGACGTTGGAACGTCGATTTCTGATATGGAATGGGTTCGCATGGAAACCAAGTACGTCACGGGCATTTCAAGAGCTCTTGGCGGTAGTGGCGATCCATCGACAGTGACGGCTTTAGGTGTTTATATGGGAATGAAAGCCTGTGCCCACAAACAGTTTGGAAGCGATTCACTGAAAGGGAAAAAAGTATCGATCCAGGGTGCCGGGCATGTGAGTGTCTACCTGGCTGAGATGCTCGCTAAGGAAGGAGCTAAAATCTATATCTGTGATATTTTTCCCGAAAAGGTGAAAAAAGTTGTGGAAAGGACAGGAGCAATCGGAGTGGATCCGGACGATATCTATGATCTGGATGTGGATATCTACAGTCCGTGTGCTCTGGGCGGCACCGTTAATTCGGATACGATTCCGCGGCTGAAGGCTTCCATCATTGCCGGC
>DATFNI010000459.1:0-10552 GCA_035266485.1 Balneolales bacterium | reverse complement strand
ACCCTGTCAAATAAATCTTTGACAGCAAAACCAGACGCCTGGGGTGTTCTCACACGTGTAAACTTGCGGTAATCTTCCACGAATCGTATGAGGGCTTTACTTCTTTTTTCTATGGTTGATAATCCAAGACGAATGTCATCCCAGCTTTCATCGGAAATGGTTTTGGGCACATCTTTATCGGTTATGATACCGTTGAGGGTAGAACTAAGCGAAGATATGGGGGTTATCGAGTTCATGATTTCATGTGTCAGAACCCGGGTTAGTTTTTGCCATGCCTCTAATTCCTGTTCTTCCATCTCACTGCGAATATCCTGAATAGACAAGAGCGTGTAGCTGTTTCCCTTTCGTTTGAATTCCGTGGCGTAAAGAGACAACATCCTGTTGTCATCATCTCCTTTTTGAAAGGGAATGGTGAGATGATCACCACCTCGCAACTTACCCATAGTATCAAACAATTCCGGACTTGATTCGGCAAGCGTGTCAATGTTCCGGAGTACTGTTACCCCAAGCAACCGTTTGGCAGCATTATTAATAAGTTCGACTTTCCCATCCTGGTTGAATGACAGCAACCCAACTCCTACATGCTGTACGATCGTTTGCAGGTAACGGGTTTGCTCCTCTTTTTCTGCCCGGGTTTCTCTGAATTGTTCGATAATTTCCCTAAAAGCATGCTCCAGATCTTTAAACGAATTGGATTTTGCTATACCCGTAAACGATTGGGAGAAGTCGGAATAGCGTATAGCTTCCAGAAAACGTGTGAGTTCCCTGTTGGTACGGTCAAATTGATAAAATAAACGGTATGCCTGATAAATAATCAGAAGTCCGATAATTACTACAGCAAAAAGATACTGCGTTTTATCAAATAGATAGAAAAACAGGGCCATACTCCCAACAAGCAGTACAATACGTGCAGCGATAAGAATACGGAAACGTTTAATCCACATTGTAAGAAAGTCTGGTGTACTTTGCGTTACGGGTGTTTAGAGTTGATGTTTGCCGGGATTGACACAACTTTAAGTATCCAGGTGCTCGATGTACTTTAGAAACTTTTCCATTATAAACCATATTTTTCCATCCTACGGTATAATGCCGCCCGTGTAATACCAAGCTCATCCGCGGCGTGTGAGATATTTCCATAATGCTTTTTAAGAGCTCTGCGAATCGCAATCTTCTCTATTTCGTCCAGATTGAGATCATCGGTAACTAATGATTCACCGGATTGTGTATCTGCATTGGAGCTGAAAAAGAAATCCTCCGGTTGCAGGATGTCGTGTTCGGTCATGATAACCGCCCGTTCCACGGAATGGATAAGCTCACGCACGTTTCCAGGCCAACCGTAATTTGTCAGTTTGTTTAATGCCGGCTCCCCAATGGAGTGGATATTTTTGTTATAGCGTTGAGCATATTTCTCCAGGAAGTGATTGAGCAACAGAGGAATGTCACCCCGGCGATCGCGCAGCGGCGGAAGATTGATCTCAATGGTATTTATACGGTAAAGCAGATCCTGACGAAAATCCTGTTCCTGCACCATCTGGTGAATATTTTGATTGGTAGCACAAATCAAACGAATATCGATCGGATGGGTCTTATTGGATCCGACTCTCGTCACTTGCCGCTGCTGCAAGATGGTCAGCAGCTTGGATTGCATGGGTATAGAAAGGTTGCCAATTTCATCGAGAAAGAGTGTGCCTTCTGATGCTATTTCAAAACGGCCGGGACGATCGGCGTGGGCATCCGTAAAGGCTCCTTTAACATGACCAAACAGTTCACTCTCGAACAGGGTCTCGGTTAGGGCGCCCATATCCACACTGATAAAAACCTCATCAGCTCTTTTTGATCGCCTGTGGAGGGCACGCGCCACCAATTCCTTACCTGTTCCATTTTCTCCGAGGATTAGAACGTTGGCATCGGTAGCAGCTACTTTATTAATCGTATCGAATACGTTTTGCATAGCAGGGCTGCGACCTATGATCTCCTGGAAACCCTGATCCATATCAGCACTTAACTGCTTTTGGCGTGACCGGAGATTATCTGCTTCATTACGAGATGCCCTAAGTTTAAGGGCTGATGAAATCGTAGCCAGCAGTTTCTCATTCTGCCATGGTTTCAGCACAAAGTCGGTGGCACCTTCTTTTATCGCCCGTACCGCCTGACCAACATCACCATATGCTGTAATGAAGATAACAACGGCTGATGGATCGATTTCCAGAATCTTCCGCATCCAGAAAAAGCCATCTTCCCCATTGCTGATATCCTTGTTGAAGTTCATATCCAACAGGATGACATCATATGATTCATTCTTGATCAGATTCGCGATAGATGACGGATTTTTCTCTGTATCTACCTGAGCTCCATGCTGTTTCAGGAACAACCTTGCCGACTGAAGGATATCCTCATCATCATCCACTATCAAAATCCGACCGATCGTCTCTTTCATGGGCCAAAACAAAATTTGGGTTAAAATATAAACACCTCAAGATAGGAGGATAAATAATCAAAAAAGAAATGGGGACAAAGGGGAGGGGGAGAAATGGAATGGTGGAATATTGGAAGAATGATATAATGGGCTGATTTTTAACATAATTGTATTTCTCCACACAATTTGTTCAACCCCATTCGGGGTTGGGATCAATCGATATCTTTCCACCCGTTGCACGGGTGGCTATTCGTATTCAAGCCCTTCGGGCTTGGGGCACAGCCAATCCATATCGTTATTCATAATTCAGTTCTTTGGTCTTGCAATATGATTCATTATGGTGTACAAAAATTCATGTTCACATAACCTGATCACCACCACATATCCCCGAAGGGGATAAATGCGAATAACCCCGCATGAAATGCGGGGTCTGCGATACCTCTCACTCCCCAACCCGCCTGGGCGGGTTGAATAACCTCACAGTAAATATCTTTCATCGAATTTGATATCATGTTCCCGTAACAATTCAATAAACTCATCCCAGAATGTGATACGCCTGTGATGTTCCTCCTGATTTTTGATATATGTAACCAAACGTTCCTTCTCTTTAATCGAATAGGTAAAGGCCCCATAGCCAGATTGCCAACCGTGGAAATTATTAAAAATGTCTGTTGTTTTAATATGCTCATTACTGGCCAATTTTATATCCTTAACAAGCCCGGACAATGAAACAGACGGATGAAGATGGGTCAATATGTGAATGTGGTCTTCAACGCCATTAATCCGATACGGATGGCATCTCTTATTTCTAAGGATACCAAAGATATACCTGAATAATTCAGGCCTATCCGATTTCATGAGGGATGATTCCCTGTTTTTGGTACTGAATACAATTTGGTATAGGATCTGCGTGTAGGTGCTCATGGTCTCTCTTTTTATTCAACCCGCTCAGGCGGGTTGCTTGTTGTTAATCGTCATTTTTTCCACCCATTACATGGGTGGCTATTCATATTTAAGCCCTTCGGGCTTATCGCAAAAATTAGTCGAGTAATTTACATATCATGAATAGCCATTCTATCCAAGTTCAGATTATTCTGAATTCAGCTATACCCCAATTGGGGACAAAAACTTCTGCATTCGAAACAGCAACCCAAATCCCCAAAGGGGATAAATATGAATAGCCCCGTATGAAATACGGGAGGTATTCATATCGACAATGCGTCAACCCGCCGCGGCGGGGTTGAATCTTTGCATAAATATTAATGATATCCCGAAGACAATCTGCGAATAGTCATTTATTATAAAGACACAAATTGTGACCGAACCTTACAGCAATCATTATTTCGAATCCCGACTGTTCGAAAATGAACAGTTACTGTTCATTTCCAAACACGAATACTTCTTTAAACCGGCCCGTATTTTGATTAATGGTGGATTTATCGTTCTGGCACAATTATTGGTATTACCAATGACGGAAGTATTTATTCAAAAAAAGAAAGGGAAATGATCCGTGGGAATGGATCGAAAAATTGAGAAGAAGTTCTGGACTCCCAAAAGGATGATCTTTTGGTCGGGCGTTGCTATCGTCGTAATTGCTCTGGTGTATATGTTATTATCCGTCGGTTCGGCATCCAGGTTGAATGTGGATCGGGACACCCTCACGATATCAACCGTTCACGAGGGTTCTTTCCAGGAATTTATACCCGTAGACGGCACGGTAACACCCGTAAATACTGTGTATCTCGATGCCATTGAGGGAGGAGTAATTAAACATATCGTCCGCGAATCGGGTGCCATGGTCGCCCCGGGTGATACCATTCTGACACTTGCCAACGCCAGTATGCAGCTTCAGACGATGTTCCAGGTTTCCAACCTGTACGATCAGATTAATAATGTCCGCAATACACGCATAACCATTCAGCAAACGAGTCTTGGCCTGCGCAATGCCATGGTGGATGCCCGGTATGCGTACGAAACGGCAAAGTCGCAGTTTGAACGGGACAGCGTGTTGCATGCAAAAGGCGCCATTACACTGTCTGACAAAGACTTCGTAGATGATAAGGCTAATTATGAACGGTCGAAAGATAAATGGCAAATAGCACAGGCCGCTTACCAGCAGGATTCACTCTCGCATCATAACCGGCTGAAACAATTAGATCAATCGGAAATTCGGCTTAATAAGAGTCTGGAGTATGTGGAAAACATCCTGAACAATCTGGTGGTAACGTCTCCTATTAAAGGCCAGTTGACAACACCGGATCTTGAAGTGGGGCAATCCGTCAATCAGGGGCAGCGTCTGGGTCAGGTGGACATGCTCAACGATTACGAAGCCCGGGTTAATATCGACGAGCATTACCTCACTCGTATAGATACCGGTCTCGTGGGTACCTTCAATTTCAATAATCATTCTTACGATCTGAAGATAACCAAGGTGTATCCATCGGTAAGCAATGGACAGTTCCAGGTAGATATGGCGTTTCAGGGAAATGCACCTGATGGTTTAAAACCGGGGCAGACGTTGCAAATACGCCTGGCGCTAGGATCATCCTCAAAGGCTCTGTTGCTGGCTCGTGGTGGATTTTACCAGAAAACAGGTGGAAACTGGGTCTATGTTCTGGATCCTGACGGGGAATATGCACGTAAAAAGAATATCCAGATTGGCCGCCAAAACCCGGATTATTTCGAAGTACTCAGCGGCCTCAAGCCCGGTGAGAAAGTGATAACCTCAAGTTATGATAATTTCGGAGATAATGAGGTATTAGTGCTTAGATAGTAGTCCGTGGTTTGTTGTCAGTAGTTATTCCGGTTGTGAAAACAACTGAATGATAACAATGAACCTGCTACATTTTATCAAAACCTTTGCCAATAGATTTTAAATATGCATTTAAACGCGGAGCTAATTCATTAGTCATGGATTTGAGAGATAAAAAAGGATCACTAGCAATCAGTTCACGTTTACGGGTTCTTTCCAGCCAGTATATCGTTTCATTGAGTGAGCCTCTGGCCATTCGGACAAATCGTTTGTTATCCTTAAAAGAACCCTTGCCAGCACCTTCTGCAATATTGGCTCCGATACTATCGGCAGCTCGAACAATTTGTCGGCCCACCGTTGATCTCGCAAAGTCATCCCATTTCAAAACAGTATCCCAAATTGAATCGGATAAATATTCAGCAAGTTTATATACATCGAGATTTTCAAAATTGGATCTATCCATAACAGAAAATCGATTTTTATTAAAGAGTTATCTAAATAATAGATCAGCTCATCCAACACTCCTTACAACGATCTGCAAAATCAGGGTCACATAACAATTTTCTAACGAACAACGGACAACGGACAACGGACAACGGACAACAGACAACAGACAACAGACAACAGACTAACAACAATGATCAAAACAGTAAACCTCAAAAAAACCTATACCACCGACGAGGTGGAGACGACTGCGCTGAATGAGGTGAACCTCGAGATAGGAGAGGGTGAGTTTGTGGCGATAATGGGGCCATCCGGGTGTGGCAAATCGACCCTGTTAAACGTCATGGGACTTCTGGACAATCCCAGTGACGGAGAATACCATTTCCTTGGGAAGGAGGTATCACAATTTTCGGAGCGGGAGAGGGCTCGACTGCGAAAAGGTAACATCGGATTCATCTTCCAGAGCTTCAACCTGATTGACGAGCTGACGGTGTTCGAAAACGTCGAGTTGCCCTTGCTTTACCTGAAGGTCCCCGAGTCGGAGCGAAAAGAAAAAGTAGAAGAGGCCTTAACCCGTATGGATATCATGCACCGCCGCAATCACTTTCCGCAGCAGTTATCCGGGGGACAGCAGCAGCGCGTCGCCATTGCCCGCGCTGTCGTGGCCAACCCCAAACTCATCCTCGCCGACGAGCCGACCGGCAACCTGGATTCGGATCGCAGCGAAGAGGTCCTTAACCTGCTGACCGGACTCAACGAGCAGGGCACAACCATCGTCATGGTCACCCACTCGCCCTACGATGCCGACTATGCCCACCGCATCATCAACCTGTTCGACGGCCAGATCGTCACCGAAAACTTCAAGGAAGGATTTCATGTGTGAAGAGTTAGTAGTTGGTAGTTCGTGGTCAGTAGCAACCCAAGCCTGAATCAGAGCAATAACTATCCACAACTGACAACTGACAACTGACAAAATCTAAACATTTTGCTTCGTAACTATCTCAAAATAGCATTCCGAAATCTGAAGAGGCACAAGCTCTACAGTTTCATTAACATTTCCGGACTGGCAGTGGGGTTGACGACTGCTATCTTGATCATGTTGTGGATCTGGAATGAGATCAGTTTTGATCAGTTTAATAAGAATAAGGATCACCTGTACCGGGTAATGACCCAATCGACATACAACGCCGGAGCTTTTCCGGAGAGTGCTGCACCGCTTGCTGATGTGCTTAGAAATAAGATACCGGGAATTAAGTACGTCACCAAGACAACCTGGAGCATGCCTCTATTGTTCGCGGTCGGACGAAATCACCAGAAAGAGAAGGGAATGTACGCAGGACCTGATTTCCTGAATATGTTCACCTATCCGCTTTTAAAAGGAAATCCTGAAAAAGCACTTCAGGATCCAAATGATATCGTTATTACAGAAGAACTGGCACAAAAATATTTTGGGGATGAAGATCCCATCGGGAAGACTATCAAAATAACCAATGATCAGGATTACCAGGTAACCGGTGTACTAAAAAAATTACCATCCAATTCCTCTTTCCAGTTCGATTTTTTATTACCGGAATCGCAGTTTGAAAAAGGAAAGGAGTGGCTGAAGAAGCATTGGGGTGTGCTCACAATTACTACCTATGTACAATTGGATGATCGTGCAGATAAAGCCCAGGTGGAAAAAGAGATCCTGAATCTTGTCCCGAAACATGATCCGTCCGAAAAGGGTACAAAATTGTACATGGAATCTATTACAGATATGCATCTATATGCTGCTTTCAAAAACGGGAAACCTGAAGACGGCCGCATTAATGCCATCTATCTTTTCGCTGTACTTGCCATATTTATACTGGTCATTGCCTGTATCAATTTCATGAACCTATCCACGGCAAGGGCAGCACAACGGGCGAAAGAAGTCGGAGTGAAAAAGGTGAATGGGGCTGGCAGGGGTACGCTTGCGCTACAGTTTCTTGGCGAAGCTTTGTTCATGACCCTCTTTTCAACCCTGATTGCATTATTCCTGGTGAAGTTACTGTTGCCCGTACTTAATCACGTAACGCAACAGGAGATCCCATCACATTACAATCATCCCTTATTTATCCTTTCCGTAGTGCTGGTCACTGTGGTTACAGGGTTGCTGGCAGGGGGTTACCCGGCATTTTTTCTTTCATCTCTCAAACCCGCTGCAACACTGAAGGGAGGTATCGAAAAAAAGAAGGGCAGTGTCTTGATCAGGAAGGGACTGGTAACCTTTCAGTTCGTCATCTCCATATTCCTGATTATTGCGACGATTGTCATCTACAAACAGATTCAATATGTCGAGCATAAGAACCTGGGATACAATAAAGAACAACTCATTATGATGCCTTTGCAGGGCAACATGAATTCCAGGAAGGATGTATTGAAACATAGCCTTCTGCAGCAAGCCGGGATTCAAAATGTTTCGTTTGTAAGCGGTAATCCCATTAATAACCAGTCGTCATCAGGGGATCTGGACTGGCCTGGCAAGTCCAAAAATCAGTCCGTGAGTGTTTGTCCGTTGCAGGTTGGATACGATTTCCTGAAAACGATGCAGATTACACTGGTATCAGGACGCAGCTTTTCGCCCGACTATGCGTCCGACACAACAGCCTATATGATCAATCAGGCGGCGGTTAACCTGATGGGAATGAAGAACCCTGTAGGAAAAAAGATCGATTTTTGGATGGGAAAGGGTCGAATCATTGGAGTCATTCAGAATTATCATTTTGCATCCCTCCATGAGAAAATAAAGCCTATGATACTCATGCTTAGCCCGCAGAGTGCAGGGCATGCCTTGATTCGAACCCGAAAAGGAGAGACCCAGGCAGCAATCATGGGTATGAGACGAATATCTAAACAGTTGAGCCCGGCCTATCCTTTTGAATATCATTTCGTTGATGCGTTATACAATCATTTGTACCAGAACGAGACAACAACTGTAAAACTGGCCGGATATTTCTCCCTGCTGGCCATCCTGATCTCCTGTCTGGGGCTGTTTGGTCTTACCGTATTTATGACCGAACAACGATCGAAAGAGTTTGGGATTCGTAAAGTCCTCGGGGCCTCCGCAACTGGCATTGCTTACCTGGTCTCAAAGGAATACATGAAATTAGTCGGGATTGGATTCCTGGTTGCGGTGCCAGTTGCGTGGTATGCCATGCATCTATGGCTGGAGAACTACGCATATCATGTAAGCATCGGAACCGGCATATTTATTATCGCCGGAATCGTAACGGTGTTTATAACAATCGCCACGGTAAGCTGGCAGTCAATTCGTGCAGCAATAGCAAACCCGATCGAGAGTTTGAGAAACGAATAAAAACAGTTACCAATGAACAATTAACAGTAAGCAGTAGAATAGCCGTCAGAAAGCTGACTGCTGATCGCTGAAGGCCGACAGCTACTTAAACACTTTAACACCTAAATACCTTAACACATTGATACGCAATTATTTCAAAATCGCTTGGCGCAACCTGAAAGCCAATAAGTTTTACAGTCTGATAAATATCAGCGGGCTGGGGATTGGGTTAGCTATGGGGATTATGCTGCTCCTCTGGGTTCAGAATCAACTTAGTTATAATAAGTTTTATAAAAACTATAAAAACATATATCACCTGAGCGCTCATTTTAAAGCCAATGGGAAAGAAGTAACCTGGTCGGGCGTGCCAGGGCCATTAGCTGTCTACGCAAAAAAGATACCCGCAGTAAAATCCATAGTGAGAATTAATAATGCAGGCAACCAAACGTATACTGTCGATAATCACAAGACTGTATTGAGTGGAAATCATACAGCTATTGTTGATACCAGCTTCTTTTCCATGTTCAGTGTCAACTTATTGGAGGGCAATAAGAAAGATCTATTCCCAAATAATAACAGTGTAGTCATTACCAAGTCCACTGCCAGGAAATTCTTTGGAACTGAAGATGCTATCGGCAAAGTCCTTACCCTTATATATGACAAAGATATCAATTTTACGGTGACAGGTGTATTGCAGAATTTCCCAAAGAATTCATCTCTTCAGTATGATGTCATTTTACCGATGGGATTTTATGCACAAGAGTTCACAGCCGGCGGTGGGAATGGGAACTGGAAAACAATTGATACCGACTTAGGGAATTATACTTTTTCCACTTTTGTACTGCTTCAGCCCGGAACATCGTCGGCCGGGATAGGTAACGATTTTACCGAATCATATAAAGAAGCCCGGAATGGTGATAGTGATACCTGGTTCAAATTGGAAAATATAGGTGATATGCACCTGATCGGGGCAGACGGCAACGATTCGGCTCTGAGAATGGTGCAGATATTTATGCTGGTGGCGATATTATTGTTGGTTATCGCCGGAGTTAATTATGTAAACCTCTCCACAGCGCGTTCTATGATCCGTTCGAAAGAGGTAAGTATCCGCAAAATTGTGGGGGCGGCTAAAAAACAACTTTTCTTCCAGTTTTTCACGGAAACCTTCCTGTTATTCTGTTTAGCGACTGTGCTGGCCGTTGCATTGATCATCCTTCTCATGCCTTTGTACAATTACGTTGCTGGTGAAGAATTATATTTTTCGTTGTTCAATCCTGAAGTGTGGCGGGTAACCGGATATGCTTTTATCGGGACATTACTTGGGGCAAGTATTTACCCAGCAATCGTTCTTTCCAACTTTCGGCCAATTCAATCATTAAAAGGGGAGAGCAGTTCAGGCAGCGGAACAGCTATATTCAGGAAAATTTTGGTTGTTTTTCAGTTCTCCATTTCTGTAATCCTGATTATCAGCACGTTTGTAATCGGGGGACAGCTTCAATATGTAAGAACTAAGAACCTGGGGTTTAATAAAAACCATGTCTTCACGGTGCCTCTTACAGGCAATGCTGTAAAGCATGTGAATGTCATCGAAAATGAGTTAAAGAATCAACATAGTATAGTAGAT
>DATFNI010000458.1:0-5097 GCA_035266485.1 Balneolales bacterium | reverse complement strand
ACTGGCTTAAGAATAACTATGATGGCACAGCCACTTACAACAAACCATTTTCTACTCTTTGGATCGACATTGCCTCTTATTTCAAGAATTATTCGCATCATCTCATATTTGATATATTAAATGAACCGTCTGGTACAATGGGAGACAATAATGGCGGTGCTGATCCGAATAGCGCGAAGGCTATTGCATTAACCCGGCAAATAAATAACGTGGGATATCAAGCCATACGTTCTACAGGCGGCCCCAATCTTTCACGGATCATCATGGTTGAACCCAATGGACAGGGAAATGTCAGTCAATTTGCAGCGGTATACCCAACAAAGGCAACACTGCCTGGTGGTGGAAAAGATGCTTATCTGGCTGTACAGGTGCATACCTATGATCCCTGGTCGTTTTGTGGTCAGGATGGCAGCAACGCTAATTACCCTGGATCCGCTCAATTGATTAAAGGGGTCAATAAAATTGCCGCCCACGCTGATTCAATCGGTGTTCCGGTTAATTATGGTGAGTTTGGCGTTGGGCGTATAGCAAAAAATGTATCAGAGCGAAATACCGACGTCGTACGCGAGTACTACCGGACCCTCCGTCTTGCCATCATCCAACATCACTTTTCTGCTACCGTCTGGGACGACCGCGGCTGGTTCGGTCTGGTTACTAAGAACAAGGATGGGAAATACACCTTTGTAGACAATATTGTCCCTGCGATGATGGCACCGGACACCCCTGGATCAAATTGACTTTTGTGACTTGGGATTCATGCTAACCTTTTCTTACTGATAATTGTCAAAATGCATACAATGGAATTGCCAAATACCGCCATATGAATTGAGCTAAAGCTGACGGCATCTCTTAAGCAACAGTTGTGTACCACCTTCCCCTGACATAAAAAAAGCCACCTACCATTCAGGCATACAGATTGCGCACAAAATATTCATCAGAGCAATCGCAAAAATTTGCGTAGTTAAATGACTGCGTATATATTATGTAGACAAATAGCTACGCAATAAATACCAAACAGCTCCGCCATGAAGCTAAGACGAGATGTATTTCAGGCCATAGCCGACCCGACAAGAAGAGCTATACTTCTGTTGGTAGCCTTTCAATCCATGACAGCAGGTGCCATAGCCTCAAACTTCGATACGGCCAGACCAACGGTTTCGAAACACTTGCAAATACTCACCGAGTGCGAATTGCTGAAACAAGAGCAAAACGGCAGAGAAATATACTATCAGTTAAATCCCAAAAAGATGAAGGAGATAGCGGACTTTGTTGAACCCTTTCGGAAATTGTGGGATGATAGGTTTAATAAATTGGAATCCATCTTGAAAACTTACAAATCAAAGAAATAGAAGCATATGGAGCGGAAAACAAAAGTTCATGCCGAAGACGGCAAACAGGATTTACAGATTACAAGGGAATTTGATTTGCCGGTTGAGTTACTTTTTAAGGCTTATCAAGATCCGGACATCGTAGAGCAATGGATGGGAACGACCGTGCTTAAACTCGAAAGTAAGAAGCACGGCGCTTACCAATTCGAAACAACCGATGATCAAGGAAACGTGGTATTTCGGGCCAATGGCGTTATCCATGAGTTTATACTGAACAAGAAAATCACACAGACATTTGAAATGGAAAATGCGTCTTTTGGCGTGCAGCTTGAGATCCTTGAATTTGAGAAACTCACCGACGACATCAGCAAACTAAGCATGCACGTCATTTATGAATCGGTTGCACTCCGGGACCAAAACCTGAAGCTACCCTTCGCGCAAGGCATCAATATGGCCCACAGCCGGTTACAAAAAATCGTGAGCAAGTTAAAATAACATACCATGACAAAGAGAAATAAAATTATCTATTGGATTGCCACTCTCTGGCTAGCATTGGGAATGACGGCAACCGGAGCAGGACAATTATTCAAAATGGAAGCAGGTCAGGGTGGCGTCGATATGATTACACATTTAGGCTATCCTGTATATCTACTTACAATAATTGGTGTTTGGAAAATCTTAGGAGTCGCAGCCGTGCTCATTCCTAAATTTCCTTTACTAAAGGAATGGGCATATGCGGGCTTTTTCTTCGTCATGTCGGGAGCAATATGTTCACATATCGCCTCTGGTGATCCGGTCATTGCAACATTTCCCGCATTGTTACTTATTATTCTGACTATTGTATCGTGGTATTACAGACCTGTGGATAGAAAAATCGTTTTAGTCAATCAATAATTGAATAAAATGAGCAATAACAAAAAGTTGTCACCGGAACAACGTGAAGAATTACTTAAGACATTAAAAGCCCGTTTTGGGAAAAACATGAACCGTCATAAAAGTCTTGAATGGGCTAAGGTACAAGCAAAGCTGGAATCCGGCGATTCGGGAAAAAAATTGTGGTCACTCAATGAAATGGAACGTACCGGCGGTGAACCGGATGTAGTCTGGTATGATGAAAAGACCGACGCATATATTTTCATCGATTGTTCAGCAGAAAGTCCCAAAGGCCGGAGAAATGTGTGTTATGACCGTGAAGCACAGGAGGAACGGGAAAAGAAAGGCGTGCATCCGGCAGGTAACGTTATTGATATGGCTACTTTCATGGGCATTGAGCTTTTAACGGAAGAACAATACCGGGAGTTACAGATACTTGGTGAATTCGACACGAAAACGCAGAGCTGGGTGAAAACACCTGCCGATATCAGAAAACTCGGTGGTGCCATCTTTTGTGATCGCCGTTTCAACCATGTTTTTGTATATCATAACACGGCACCCTGCTTTTATAGCGGCAGGGCGTTTCGCGGCTCGCTAAGAGTTTAAATCTCCACAGACGACTAACAGAATCATCGGGTTAAACAGACAAAAGAAATGACAGATCCGGATAATATGGCAGTAAGAACTGCTTTATGGAGAGCTTTACACGTTCAGGCGGATGCAAAGCCCCATATACTTGAAGATGAAATCGGATTGAAACTGGTAGCTCCGCCTGATGATTGGCAGCAACGTCCCGATATGAAATTTACAAAACGCCTGCGGGCTTCTATCGTAGCCCGCAGGCGTTTTATTGAGGATTTAATTATTGAACAGATGCGGCAAGGAATGAGCCAGTATGTCATTCTCGGCGCAGGTCTTGACACCTTTGCCCAACGCAGGCCGGAAATTGCTTCCCAAATTCAAATATTTGAAATTGACCGGTCCGATACATTGGCCTGGAAGCAACAGCGATTAACGGAACTTGGTTTGGGTGTTCCGAAGTATTTGCATCTTGTGCCTGTCGATTTTTCCCGATACAATCGGGATTCCTGGTGGGATCAACTATTAAAGGCAGGATTTGACACCAAAAAACCTGCTGTTGTTGCCTGCACAGGGGTTAGTTTGTACCTAAAAAAAGAGGCCATCGCTTCTACCCTAAATCAAATTGCGACACTTGCGCCAGGTTCAAAACTTGCTATGACATTTTACCTGCCAATGGAGCTTCTCGATGAAGAAGATAAATCTATGCAGGAAATAGCAGAGAAAGGAGCTCGTGAAGCGGGAACGCCTATGATGAGTTTTTTCACTCCTGATGAAATATTGGCTTTTGCTGATAGAGCAGGTTTTAAGGAGACAGAAACGATATCAACCAAAGATATGGAGCAGCTCTATTTTAAGGGCAGACCCGACAACCTAATGCCTGCAAGCGGAGAGGTATTCTTACTCGCAACAACATAAAGAACTAATTTGACTACATAAAGATGAGTAAAATGAATCCCAAAGTGGACGTATTTCTGGGAAACGCCCAAAAGTGGCGAGACGAATTTAAGCAGTTGAGAATGATCGTTCTTGACTGCAGGCTGAATGAAGAAATCAAGTGGATGCATCCTTGTTATACATTTCAAGAAAAGAACATTGTTTTAATACACGGATTCAAAGAATACTGTGCGCTTCTGTTCTTCAAGGGCGTTTTGTTAAAGGACCCTGAGGGCATTCTCATCCAGCAAACGAAGAATGTTCAGGCAGCGCGCCAGATACGGTTTATCAATGTTCGACAAATTATTGAGATGGAACCTATCCTGAAAGCCTACATCCAGGAAGCTATTGAAGTGGAAAAAGCCGGTCTGAAAGTGAAAATAAAAAAGACATCGGACTACAAAATTCCCAAAGAGTTTCAAGATAAATTAGATAAAAATCCTGTCTTGGAAACTACCTTTAAAGCATTGACGCCAGGACGTCAAAGAGCATATATCTTTTATTTTTCTCAAGCCAAACAATCCAAGACGCGGGCTTCAAGAGTAGAAAAATATATACCGAATATCCTCGATGGCAAAGGCTTGAATGATTAATTTATTGATCAAAAACGAAAAGGCAGCCCAGAGCGTTCTGGGCTGCCTTTTAAAGTGAGTTAAGATTATATCAGTCCAGGTCGAACCGATCCAGATTCATTACCTTATTCCAGGCCGCTACAAAGTCCTTCACGAACTTGTCTTTGGCCTCATCAAGGGCATAGACCTCAGCAATAGCCCTCAGTTCTGAGTTTGAACCGAATATCAGGTCTACGCGCGTTCCGTTCCACTTAACTTCGCCTGTCTTACGATTAAGACCGTCAAATTCTACCTGTTCTTCTGAATTTGCTCTCCAGGTAATGCCCATGTCGAGCAGATTGACAAAGAAGTCATTGGTTAACACTCCGGGCTTATCCGTAAAGACACCATTCTGCGAATAATTGTAGTTGGTGCCCAGCACGCGCATGCCGCCAAGGAGCACCGTCATCTCAGGTGCCGTTAACGTTAGTAGCTGAGCCTTGTCGACCAGCAACTCTTCAGGGGTAGCATTACGTCTGGTATTGCAATAGTTACGGAAACCGTCGGCATCAGGCTCGAGCCATCCTACAGACTCTACATCGGTTTGATCCTGAGTGGCATCAGCACGTCCTGGCGTGAAGGGCACTTTGATGTCGTGTCCAGCTTTTTTGGCTGCCCGCTCAATAGCAGCGCAACCACCGAGCACAATGAGATCGGCCAACGAAACTTTCTTATCACCGGATTGAGCATCGTTAAATGTTTTTTGGATGCGTTCAAGCTCCTTTAGCACTTTAGCCAATTGTTTCGGGTTATTGACTTCCCAATCCTTT
>DATFNI010000457.1:0-6472 GCA_035266485.1 Balneolales bacterium | reverse complement strand
TGTGTGGTAAACTCTGTACACCAGAAAGGGTTTTTGCTTTCATATTGAATGCGAACAATTCCAAATGAAGCTCCTACGAGTCCTGCATTATTGATCAGGGAGTTACCCGGATAAAACCCGTCGCCTTCACGGGTCATCTTTCCCGAATAGGCAATGGGGGCATAATCAAAATATCTCAACAGGCTGAAATACCACGCATTAGTGGTCAGTAAAACATTCGGGGCGTTGGTGTGTACCCGGTCTATGATATTAAAGAGATACTGATTGACTTCGTCAGAGATGAAACGTCTGAAGTCGAGCATTCTTTCCGGCGGACCATTTACCTGGTCTGAAACAGGAAGTCCAACTTCGTCGAAATTATCAATCCTACGCGACCAGCGCTGACTTGCCCAGGCTTTGTTTAAATGAGCAACGGAGCTATACTTTTTCTTCAGCCAGGTAATAAATCGTTGCCTTGTTGTTTCAGAATAAGATATTGGACCGTCTCCGGATTCATTATCTATTCCGAAGGCCAGCAAAGCAGGATTCTTCCCATATCGTTTTGAAAGCGTATCGGCAAATTTCAGGGCATACTTCTGAAACATCGGATCCCCGATATCGTCCATGTAACGATGGTTCGGGTATAAGACTTTCCCTTCCCGATCGGTAATATTAATGGATGGATATTTGTGATGTAACCAGATGGGAGCGGGCCGTACAGCAATATCTAAAATAACTTTGATGCCTGCCTTATGCATCATATTCATAACCGTGTCACACCAACCGAAATCGTACTTCCCTTCTGCCGGTTCAAAGCTATCCCATGCCAAATGGCCCATGCGAACAACGTTAAACCCGGCGGCCTTCATTAGCCGGATATCCTTTTTTATTTTTTCCGGATTTTTATCATCATGAGGATTGTAATTGGTGCCCACATACAGCGACTGGGAATTTACCCTAACATTACAAAGCAAAAGAATCCCGATCGTGACGAATAAATATTTAAAAATCTGCTTCACTGTCCAGGTATTTATTAACAGATAAAAATTATTGGGGAAGCTAGCTGCATATTTTTGTTGTAATGAAATGTAGAATAATACAAATTCAGAAACTGTAGCGTTACGTTTTTTAGACGCGTCAAATTATCTCAACAAAATCAATGACGAGATCCTTTTCAACTGGTAAATCACACTTTAAAGTTTATATCTGGTTCCCAAAGCCTCCGTTTGGAACCAGACATAAACTGTTACTTAATGAGAATTGTAATAATCCTGCGAAATATAATTGTAAATTATCCATGTGCCTGAGGCCCCATCCAAATCAGGGCAAAGAATCTGCAACGTATTGGCAGAAATTGATTTGATTTGCATTTTTGCAAACCAGTTTGGTACCCTTGGACCTTGTGACGGATCATGTATGACTTGGGCACCATAGGTTTGCAACTCCATTTGGTTCGGATACAACATAAATTTACCTGTACCGGATGCGGATGCATTTGATAGCTGCTTATTATCCGAGGTAAAGATTACATTGCCTTTCAGGCTAAACGTCATGGTTCCGTAATCGGCTGCAGGACAGATCCAGGTATTACCTTTCCAATCGGGATCCCATTCCCACCCTGTTCCACCGAAATATATGGGGCCTGCAAAATATTTACTGACGCCGTTGGCATCCAAATCCAGAACCCATGTTTTCGAGTTTCCCAATCCACCGGTAAGATCGGTCCATGTGGTATCGCTTACATAATCCTTATCAATGGTAGTAATTTTCAACACGTAAGGATCTGCCTGGGTCATGCCACCGGCACCTAAAACGCTATAATAAAGTGTATCGGTTGCCGGGAAAGGAACATCTATCGTGTCAACTAAGCTGGTTGAAGTCCCCACCGGGGTAACCCAATACGGAGTTACTCCGGGAGTCTCACTTTTCAAAACAATCATATTAGGATTTGAGGACATCGGAGTCACACTAAACTTCAATGAACTTTTAGGCAACAACGGAGACAGGTGTGGGCTCTCCGGGTTACAAGCCGCAACCACCAGAATCCATGCCAACAAGGAAAAGAATATTTTAACTCTGTTTTTCATGTCATTCTCATTTTAAATGTGATTACCAACCGGGGTTTTGTTTAAGCACACCACCCGATAGGGTGATCTCATTATTCGGAATCTGCATAAAACCACCGGTAGCAATAATGTTTGAAGCGCTGATGGATGGAGAAGCCGTCCCATCTTCGAGATAGGACATCGAGGTATTAGCTACGATGGTTTGCGCAGCCTTCTGAATTCCCTGACGCAGCAAATCCCAGTAACGGATTCCCTCGCCGGCAAATTCCAGGCGCCTTTCGTTCATAATGGCTGCTTCATCAACAGAAGAAACGGATGCCAGTCCGGCCCGTGTGTGTACTTCATTAAAGTATTGTACGGCATTTGGACTACCCAGTTCTGCAGCCATCAGTAATACATCGGAGTAGCGCATTACAATATAATCCTGCTTTTGTGCAATCAGATAATTCGTTGCCGGGAGAGGTGAATTACTTGTATCAGCTAACGGACTGTATTTTTTAAGATAATACCCTGTGTATTCACGGTTGTTGGCACTGCTGAACGGTTTGCCTGTGATTTGAGCTGTTTTTGTATCCAATCCCTCATCTTGCACAGACGTTATCGTAGCAAACCGTCGGGTATCATTGGAACTGTACGCATTCCATAATTTGGGATCAACCGTACAACAGCCCCACCCATATCCGTAAGGATAGATGCTGACTGAGCCGCCACCAAGTCTTATCCCGGTCATAAGCAGCCACTCATTTCCTGTGATATTCCCGTTATAATCTGCGTTACCGGTATATTTAATGGAAAAAACCACTTCAGGGTTATTTTCCCCGGCATAAGCAACGGTATCCGCTTCGGCAGCAGCAGGCCATAACGATGCAAAATTAGGTACTAAGCTATAACCGCCGTTCTTAATCACATCTTCCACAGCAGCCAGGGCGTCGGATTTTGTAAACCCTGCAATGGTTGATTTTCCATAGTAACCGCTGTAAAAAAGGTATACCCGCGCCAGCATGGATTCTGCAGCCCATTTGGTTGCTCTTCCGGAAGGTGTGGCAGAGTATGGTTTTGCAGGCAGATTGGCAGCAGCAAATTTCAAGTCGGTAATTATCTGGGCATATACGCTGTCGGGAGGGGCCTGTTTAACATCGGCAGAAGTCGGCTTTGTGATTAAAGGGATGTGCCCAAACAAACGCGCCAGGCCAAAATATAAATAACCGCGAATGAACCTGGCTTCGCCTTCATCGGTCTTACGGGCTTCCGCATCGTTTCCCCAATTCACCTGGCCGATCTTTTCAATTAAGGTATTGGCACGATAGATGGCCTGGTAATAGTCTTGCCAGTCGGATTCGAACATAGATGCATCTGTTGGCGAAACGGATTTATTAAACTCATCCATCATTTCCCATCCATATCCGTCACCGCTTCCTGTTCCGCCAAAAGTGTTGTCCGAAGCCACCTCGGCAACAAGCGGTAAAGCCGGGCCACCATTCCAAATCAAATCCAAACCATTATAGACTCCTACTAACGCAGTAGCGGCATCATCCGGAGTCCGGTAGTAGCTATCGGATGTTTTCTGATTCGTGAGTTGTGTCGTTAAGAATTTCTGACACGAACTCAATGCGAACAGCATCGTAATTGCGACCATTAAAATCTTATATGTTTTCATGCTTTATCTCCTTTTTAGAATTTAATCCTGAGGCCCATTAAATAGGTTTTAGGAGTAGGATAAAATCCTACGTCAACCCCTTGACCAAAGTTATAGTTGGAATTAGCACCCTGGGCACTGAAACCTACTGCCGGATCCATCCCATTATATTTTGTAAAGGTGAGGAGATTATTGGCAGATACATACAAGCGGCATTCGCTCAGATATTTAAACTTGATGAGCCTGGCAAAATCGTAACCTAACGTAATATTTGTGATACGTAAATAGGCTCCATCGTGTATATATAGATCTGAAAATTTGGCCCAATTGCCGTTAGTAAGCGTCACACGGGGAAGCGTGTTTGAAGTGCCTTCACCGTGCCAGCGATTCAAAATAGCCGTTGTCCAGTTTGAATACATATTGGCGGGATCACCGTATGACTGAACAATTTTATTGCCCGAAACGCCGCTGGCCGTTACGGAGAAATCGAAGTTTTTGTAATTCAGAGATATGTTTCCTCCGAATAAATTGTGGGGGTTCGGATCGCCGAGAAAGGTTTTATCTGCTGCACTAATCACACCATCTCCGCTTACGTCCACATATTTTACATCGCCGGGCTGGGCATTCGGTTGAAGCAACTGGCCTTTGCTATTTTTGTACGCCTGTATTTGTGCTTCATTCTGGAATATCCCGTCTGTTTTATATCCCCAGAAATAACCAATAGGATATCCCGACTGGGCACGATAAAATTCAGGTGAATTGTTAAATAAAATATTGGTGCCTCCGTGAACAATTCCGTCTACTGTAGGCACACTGGTAACTTCATTTTTATTATAGGTATAAGTTCCTGTTATAGAATATCTAAAATCCGTACCGATACGGTCGTTGTACGTTAGCTGAACTTCCACCCCTTTATTTGTTACGTCTCCGCCATTGATGTAAGGGGGCGTCGATACGCCGGCGGTGGCAAGTAATGGGGCCTGGATCAGCCAGTTATTTGTTTTTTTGTTATACCAGTCGAAAGTGGCACTCAACCTGTCGTTGAAAAGTCCGGCATCAAAACCAAAGTCAAGCTGATGAGAAGTCTCCCATTTTAAATTCGGCGTTCCAATAGTGGAAGGATAAGAACCGGGGACATTAACCCCGCCTATTTCATACGTAGCATTCGACAGCGCAATAAGAGACTGATAAGCAAACTGGGTTGCAATATTGTCATTTCCATTAGCACCCCAACCGCCACGCAATTTCAAAAAGTCTAACCAATGTTGGAGCGGCCTCATAAATTTCTCATTGGAAATGACCCAGCCTGCCGAGAAGGAAGGGAAGGCTCCCCATTGGTGACCTTTTGCAAACATGGTAGAACCATCGTACCTGAAAACGGCCGTAGCCAGGTACGTTTGCTTATAATTATAATTGATACGTCCAAAGAAAGACGCGTGAGCCACAACCGAATTGGCATTTCCTGATAATGAGACTGAATTTTTCAATGCCGTAGAATCCGGATAGGTTGCCGTGAAGGAATTGATGGAAGAATTACTCAGGTAAGCATGTTGCAAATCACTGAACAAGGTTGATCCCTGATTGGAGCCATACATCCAGCTTCCCTGATATTTACGAATAGAGCTGCCTGCCAACACATCAAAATGATTTTGCTTTATGTCGAAAATGTAGTTTGCTGTGTTATCCCAATTCCATGTATAGCCCGTAGATGTGTTTTGAGAAATAGAATTTTGAGTGGTAAAGGCATAAGCAGACAAGTCATAAGTTGGGGTGAAATTATGGTTGTTGCTTCCGTCATATTCCAATCCAAACGTCGATTTGATATTTAATCCTTTTACAGGTTGAATTTCTGCATAGGCATCGCCCAAAAACTTTTCGGAATGTGTTCTGTTTTCATTGGTAAGAACCATCAGGGCATAAGGGTTCGCTTCATTAACATTCCAGGGCCCCCCATTATAAAAGGTGGAATTCTTACTGCTCAAAAAACTCCCTGCCGAGTCATACATAGCCAGAAAAGGGCTGGTTTGAAAAGCGCTGCGTAATGAATTGTTATACTGCCCCTGATCCTGGACACCACGTTGATTGACATGCGAAAAGGTCAGATGCTCTCCGATTCTCAGGAAGTTACCATACATTTTACGTTCGGTATTGAGGCGGAAATTATACCTCTCGTAATCAGAAAGATTGGATCCGCCCAAAATACCTCCCTGGTCCGTGTGAGAAAATGCTATGGCATAGACCGAGCTTTCACTACCGCCTGTGATCGTGATGCTCTCATTTTGGGTAGGTACATTGTCAGAGAACATCTGGTTCATCCAATTGGTACCCGCGCCCATCTTGTTATTAATATAAGCCTGAGTAAAAAATGGATTGGCATTGGAATTGATAGCGGCTTCATTCATTATCGTTGCATATTCTTTTGCATTGAGCAAATGTACCTTCTGGGCTACGTTTTGCCATCCATAATAGCTATCAATAGAAATGTGAGATTCGGGAGCAACTCCGCCGGAACCAAAATTTCCACCTTTCGTAGTAATCAAAACTACACCGTTAGCGCCGTTAACACCATAAATAGCAGCTGATGCGGCGTCTTTTAACACATCGATGGAAGCTATATCATCGGGATCCAGATAGGAAACATCTCCCGTAATCACCCCATCGACGACATAAAGCGGATTGGAATTCCCAATGGTCCCGACACCACGAATGTTCACTTTAAGGCCGGCCCCGGGTTGGCCGGAAACAGGTGTGATATTAACCCCTGCCGTTTGGCCCTGCATGGCTTGCAAAA
>DATFNI010000456.1:0-18391 GCA_035266485.1 Balneolales bacterium | reverse complement strand
CTTAAAAAATTTTCCCGGGGTGCCGCTTCGACATCCTCTGGTGCAGATCATCTCACCAGGGAACTTCGGCTCCTCAGTATAAAAAGGTTCCACCTTAACTTTATTAAAAATTGGTCTAGACAATGGGGAGTACTTTAAGGTGTTTTTCGTATCTTTTTATAATTTCAACCGATCCGTCAGTACTCCCACCGTCCATAACAATATATTCAATGTTTGGGTAGTTCTGTGACAGAATGGAATCAATACATTCTTCAAGAAATTGAGCCTGATTAAAGGAAGGCGTAACAATTGATATTTTAGGGAGTTTAACAGACATTATTTTTAGGGTATTCTATGTTTTCAGCTTAGTGCTTCGCGAAGTTCATCGGTTTTACGACCAAGGCGGCACCCAGCCCTATTTTTCCCTTTGAAAAAAGCTGTCCAGGCTCTACATTATAACCACTTTCCAGTTATTAAAATTAGTTTATAAAAATGAATATAAAAACAACAGCGGAAATAGCAATCCCATTGAAATAATCTAATATCAATCGGTTGCATATAGATCGCAATTCCGCTAGCATTGTCCGTTTACTAATGATCCTTGGCAATAGCCCTTTTAGGAGCAAAATAATGTTCAAACGCTTGCAGGAACTCGTTACTACACCAATTTTTGTTTTCCAGATGGGGAAAGTTGGCTCGACTTCTTTGACATCGACACTAAGCAATAGATACCATGGGCTTGTTAAGCAAGCCCACAATGAGCAGATGTTGACAGAAAAGCAAAAAACTAGGATCCTGTGGAGAAATCGACTAAAACTCCCAATATATGTTATTTGCCCTGTCAGAGAACCACTTTCGAGAAACCTCTCAGCATTCTTTGAAAATTTCTGTAGAGATACTGGATTAAATTTCTCTGACAAGGAATGGACTTCAGATGAGTTGTTAGATCTTTTCCTAAAACATTATCCCCACAACGTGTGTCTAGAATGGTTCGATAACTCCCTGAGGACAACATTTGGGATAGATGTGTTTTCTCAACCTTTCCCAACAAAACAGAAATGGCAAATTTACAAATACAAGTCCATTCGTGTTCTGATCTACCGGAGTGATTTAGACCACTCGAAGCAACTAGACATCGTCTCGAGGTTTGTTGGGCAAGAACTTTCTGAATGGTCATACAGTAACATCTCTGCCTCTAAAGAATATGCAGAGATCTATAAGAGATTTATTAGCTCTGTAAAGCTACCGGATATTTATGTTCGAATAATGTGTAACTCCAAATTCTGCCGTCAATTTTGGAGTAAAGAAGAGGTCGAAATGATTAAAGAGCGATTCAAAGCCTAATATCTTTACTTTTTTCTAAAATCTATCCGAAGCCAATATTAATTTCTCAGAAACCAGACTACCAGTCCTCAGTCACTTCATAGCCGATAATTTCAAGCAGATTGCCCGTTTTTTCTTTAAAAAAGGTTTTCAGCTCTTCAGGAAAATTATTCTTCCAGTCTCCTGATATACCTTTTCGTAAGTGTGATTTTTTATCTTCCTGCCCCGGATCACGTTTGCTCATGCTTTTGAAGCTATATTCTGCTATAAGCTTTTCCAGTTCTTTCTTCCCCATATCAATCTGGCAATGATTGAAAATTTTTGAGAAAGTATCGTCACTATTGTTGCCAATCAGATTTTCATATTTCACAACCAGCACCTTGGAGTCGGATTCGCTTTGAGACCATGAACCGAGTGCTTTAAAGAGCCCGAAGTTGTCAAGAAACGTAATAGCAAATTGCAACCCTTCGAAAAGATCCAGTTGATTAAGTCGGTCCCTAAATTCAGCTATTTGACCCATGAGAGCATGTGAGTATTTTGTAGAGTAATACCAGGAAACAACGATATCTCTTGGATCACGCATAATGAAAATCGTTCTGTGTTTTTCTGGTTTCGGGATATTGATGTAGTTGTCATAACTGATATAAAGAGGACTGATGATGGTTTTGTGGGGGAATGGTGTATCAAAGGTCCGATCTACGAGATTTCTGGGATCAACACCGCCGGGCATAGTAGTCTGATAGGTAAACATTTCCAGATTTGTCAATTTGCGAATTTCTTTATCAGCAAATATTGCTTTAATCCACTGACTGCCAGTTTTCTGGACACAGCAATGAAAAATATTATCTAACATAATTCTCCAAGATTACTTAAAAGTTGAATAGTTGGGACAAGCTATCAGACTCTCTGCCATTCCGAGCCTTCTTTGAACATCCAGTCACCATCCAATAAAATTGGAGCTGAAGCGGCTGCGCCCTCACCAACAATCCTGAATTTTTTTACAGCCTGATATCGTCCGAGAATTTCATGCCACCCTTCGCCCGTAGATCCCTCGGCAAAACCGATAGTGAGTGTGTACATGCCAGGCGCAAAAAGGTTTCTGGGGACCCGGACCTTTACCAACATATTATTACCACTATTAAAAAACTCTTTTTCTTTGAACTTAGAAATGAGCTGCGCCACAGCCCTGAGTTCCTTATCAAAAAAAGCAACCTGAATGAAGCAAGATTTTACCTCAGGATTGAGGGAAAAAAGAATTTCAACAAAAATATCATCCAGATGGTTGATTTTAGGAGTATCAGCAAGTCTGTCGCCATCATCTGAATAGATATATGCATCATGCAGCTGAGCTTTACCACTGCCGGAAACAATTTTCTCCTCACTACCATACAGGTCGTAATATCTTTCAAACCCCTTTTCAACATCCTTACCACAGTAAAGAGGGTTACCATGGTCAAGAAGCAGGATATCAGTTGCCACCCTGGCAACCTGGGGGATGCCATGTGAAACAAAAATGACAGCGGCTTTTTGAGCAATTTCATTCATGGCATTAAAACATTTTGCCCGGAAGCCAATATCACCAACGGCCAGTACTTCATCAACGATCAAGACATCCGGTTCCATTTGAGCGGCAACGGCAAAACCCAAACGAACTTTCATGCCGGAACTGTAGTTTTGGACCGGGGTCTCAATAAACTCTTTCAACTCTGAAAATTCGATGATGGAATCTAATTTGTTGTTTATCTCTTCCTTGGTGAATCCCAAAACCGCACCGTTAACAAAGATATTTTCCCTCCCAGTCAGAATCGGGTTGAACCCAGCCCCCAGTTCAATTAATGCCCCGACCCTGCCCCGCATGGTGATCCGCCCCTTGTCTGCCTTAATCAGTCCAGTGAGTATCTTAAGCAATGTACTCTTGCCGGCCCCGTTGGGTCCAATTAACCCCAGGCATTCTCCACGTTTCAACTCAAAGGAGATATCATTTACCGACCAGAACTCTCCTGGACGCAAATCATCCCTGGAGTTACCACGTCCGGTGAGTTCTCCGGCAATATCCTTCACGCCGTACCACAGCGATTTCTTCAGGTCGCGGCAGAACTTCTTGGAGAGATTTTCAACTTTGATTAATACGTCGCTCATGTTTTTTGTCTGTGACAATGTGAATTGTGAATTGTGAATTGTTTAATATTAATAGTAAATGGTGAATGGTGAATGGTGAATGGTGAATAGTGAATGGTGGAATCGAATTCACGTTTTCTTCCGTACATGTTTTATCAATCCTGCAAGTTTGGCAGATATAGATGAAATCTGTTCATCAATATCCTGTTTTGTGTCTTTTGACAGGTATCCAAGGTTTAGTGCAATTTCAAGCTGCGTGTCAAGTTCACTTAACGATCCACCAGCTACGTTGAGGAACTGGGCGAATTCCTTGTCCGAATGACGGGCAGCTCCTTCGGCAATATTACTGGGGACAGAAACTACGGCCCTACGCATTTGTGAGGTCAACCCGTAAATCTCCTCCTTTGGAAATATTTCTGTCTTCTTGTAAATTTCAGTTGCAAGGGCCACGCTCTCTTTCCACACATCAAGTTTTTTGTGTGCCCTTTTTATGCCCCCTTCATCTCCCATTCTCCCTTCCCCATTTACCCTTCACTATTCTCGATTCCCTATTCACGATCATTCACATTTCACTTTTGACTTTTTCCCATTCCCCATCCTCGACTCCCTATCCCCGATCATTCACATTTCACCTTCCCCATTTACCCTTCACTATTCTCGATTCCCTATTCACGATCATTCACTTTAAACATTTCACAATCTTCTCAAGAGCCTACACGTTCGATAAGGTACGGCATGGCCAGACGAAAAAGTACCCAGGAAAAAAAAGAGAGGACCACCGTTGCTGCCGTTACCGCCATGAAAGGAACTATCTGGGTGAGTTCACCTCCAGTCAGCAACTGGCGGGTGGTCACAAGCAGGGAGGTGACCGGATTGAGACGAGTCACCAATGCCGCCCAACCTTCGATCGGGGAAGGATAGATAACAGGGGTAACAAAAAACCAGAGCGATATAATCATGGTCAACATTTTTTGCACATCACCATAAAGGAGACTGAGCGGGGTTAAGAGCAGGCCGATCATCATACCAAAGCCAATCAGCGCCAGAATTCCCAGCGGCGCAAGCAGCAACGACACGGTAATAGGCACTCCGAAGAACAAAAATACAACGACCAGCAGCAATAGCCTGATACCGAAGTTAACCAGCACCTGCCCCATTGCGGCGATAAGAATGGCCTCATGAGGAAAATGAATCTTGGTCAGCATCTGCTTTGAGGCTTGAATCTGCTGCATCGGAGTCTGCAAGGCATCAACAAATCCCTGCCAGAGAAGAGTCCCAGTAAGAACAAAAGCCGGGTAAGGAATATCTGTAGGACTGACATTAATAATCTTCTGAGAGTTGAGAAAGACCCACAGCAAGGTCTGCACGGCGGGCACCAGCAATAACCAGAAATAGCCGAGCAGGCTCTGGCGGTGCTGTGCTGCCAGATTACGCACAAAAAGACGCCAGGCCAGAAAACGGCTCGTCCGCAGATCGGCAAACATCTTCCCCAGAAGTGCTCCAGGTTTGTGCAGCTGCGATTCCGGAGTATATATATGTTCCGGCAGATTGCTTATCATTTCAAATAATTACTCCAAACAGGAAGGAAGGTATAGGCCAGAATTTCTAAAATTCAAGCCCCCCTTTGTTGTTTTTTTAATTCTAAGTGGAGCTTAAGTCTTTTTCTCAAAACCGGCAATGAAAGAAATTTCCTTCTTTTGGGTTTTTCGATAAAGGTAGTTATCTGCTTCAAACTAGTCTGCCAGCGCGCAAATCCCATTGACACATATTCCCTGGCATTCGAACATATCGTTTCAAAATTTGAAAAATCTAATGGCTGCGGATTTTTTGGGTTATACAACAATCCATTGTGGCCATGTATGATGTACTCATTCATGGTGGGATTATCAGGAGCGACCACGCACTTGCCCAGGGCCATGGCCTCAATAAAGGCCATGCCGATACCTTCGGTCAATCGCGGCGCAAAGAAGATCTGAGCTTCGTTGATTTTCTCCAGATACTCCTTTTTACTCTCAAACCAGTTTGAAGTGGTAATTTCGTAGCGCATGCGGTCCTCTTCCTGCGGTAGAACCAGTTCATAGCCGGGCGGGTCAACCGCGGTGTGAATATGGATTTTTACGAAATGAGCCTTGCCGATAAGTTTTTTGATCTCGTTCCAGGTTATATCCGCCGTACGCTGCCAGAAAAACCCCTTGAGTGAAGAGGAGTTGTTTCTTTTCTCTTGTGAGGTATCCGGCAAGGGAGGAGCCATGAAATACTGGCAATAGAGACTTTCAATGCCCATATCCATCAGGCGCTGATGAATTGTCTTTGAAAAATTAATAAACTTGAAGTTCCTGTATCGATACCAGGACAGGTCCGATCTGCTGTGATCAGCATCGTACATAGGGATCAAAACTACCGAACAGTTTAAAGAATTTAACTCTTTAATGGTATAATAACTTATCTGCTGAAAAAGGATCAATATATCGAAGGTCCCTTCACAAATTAACTGTAAATCAACCCGCGACCCACCATCACAAGACTCGTCCCAGAAAATTTTCACCTCATAGTTTTCTTTAAGTCGATCAACAAGAAAAGCTGAGGAGAGGGATTGTTGTTTAAAGGAATGATCTATGAAAGCTAACTTCTTCACTTAAAAAATTTACCGATATACCGTAGAGGTTGCGTAATTCTCCAGCTAAGTGAGCTTTTAAAATGTTGCATCTCTGCATGCAGCCTATTGATTTCATTTTGGCGTGCAGCCACTTCACTCGATTCATTTATCTGCAATAAATTGTACAAATCTAGAAACGCCAAAGCGGTTCTACCTTCTGTTGATTCAGTGAGCCGTGCGGCAATGACCTCCGCATTATTAGCTACCAATTCCTTTTTCCCGGCAAATACAAACATATCATAGTCAAATATCGGCTTTTCAAATGCACAGTAGGGAAATCCAGTTTCCTTCAATAGGGTCGTTACAGAATCTTCGTTATAGAGATACAGATGTTCTTGCTCTTTCATATGCAGCAGAAATCTCTCTTTATCAGCTTTCATTTGGCCGTAAGATCGTTGGTATTCTCTGCAGCAAGGGGTCTGGATTACCGCCATACCGTCATCCTTCAACAGACTGGCAATTTGTTTCATACTCCCCACCGGGTCCGGCATATGCTCAAGGACATCCATCATTACCAGAATGTCAAGCGACCCTGATTCAACATCCAAATCCTCAATTGGTCCACAGTGCATAGGGACATTGAAAGTATCCCTGGCAAACTGACAGAGCCATGGACTCATCTCTGCACCGGAAGCATCAAAACCAGCCAGCCGCATCAAATGCACTGAGCCGCCGTGACAGCAGCCAAGTTCAAGGGTCTTCCCAGGCGGCAGTCGATACTTGAGAATATCCCTGAGCCAATAAATATCCCTCTCTATAAGGTCATTCCGGGAACGGCCATAGATATCTGGATATCCAAGCTCCTTAACGTGGTGCAGCCAGTAATCTCGCCCGTAAAGAGTATCTCCTTCATCAGCTCCCTTGTAAAATTCCGGAGACTGTATTTGAGCGCTGATAAGGGTATGACACGAAGAGCACTGTACATAATGCTCTGAAAATTGTTGGGTTGAATCCGCACCGCACCAGCATTTGGCATTAATAACTGTCATTCAATCAACCTCTTTTCCTGGCATAAAAAACAGCTCCGCAGGCAGCTGTCCAGTCTGGCTCTGCCTTCAGGAGAGTCAGCATTAATTCTCCGATAGCTTCGGGGAAATTACGCCATTTTTGAAAGTGCGGAACAAGCATATCGCCAACCTCAGCCTCACCGTGTGGGAGATGCCACAGAGTGTCAATAAACATAAAAAGCCTACCCAGTAGTTCCGGCATTATCGGAATATGCTCTATTACTTCAAAACCGGCTGCCTCGAATTGGGAAATCCACCCATCAGGTAGTAATGCGCTCACCAGATGATGGTATCGAAGATATTGGGTCTTGAGCCGCTGCGCATTTTTGGCATCACCCATCGCCTCAGCCAGAAGCGGAATCATCGACCACTTTATGAACTTGTCCGTAACAACACTGCACAGAAGTCCCCCTCCCGGTTTCAATACCCTTGCGATGCTGCTCATGACTCCCGGGAGATCATCCATGTGCTCCAGGGAGCAATTTGCAAAAGCCGATGAAAAACTGTTTGCTTGAAACGGCATGTCAAGAGCAGAACATTCGTGAACTGATTGGTAAACACCTGATCTTTTTGCCGCTTTTATACTGTCCGGGTTTATATCCACTCCGGTTACCTGCCGAACTGAGGGCCACACCAGTTTGAAATAAAGTCCATCTCCGCACCCGACATCCAGAATTGGATCATGAAGAGTATAACGACGATAGGCGGCAAGTTCCCATGCCCGCCATATGGACATGGAAGGAACAAAGGGATATAGATTACTGGTTTCGCGATAGGCACCAGCAAGTTCTTTGCTGGATATTCGTCGGTCCTTGGCTGCCGCAGAAAAGATGTTCATAAATTATTACCACTCAAGATCGTTTTCATAGCCAAGTTTTATGAGCAATTCACCTGCATTCTGCTTGAAAATGGCTTTGTGTTTCTCATTAAAGTAGTTCTTCCAGTCTCCAGCAATCCCCTTCCTGACAAAGGTATTATGCTTAAAGGCTTTGTCCAGAGATTTACTGAATTTTTCTTTTGAATTGGCATCAATAGCAGCCTCCAATGCCTCTTTGGCCACAGATATGTTCAACAGAAAAAAAACTCTTGCCAGTTCTTGAAAAGCATCTTTGAGCAGGTTCTCATAATAGCAGGTTATGATCTTTCGTCTTTCCCATTCACTGATATAAGATACCCACTCTTTTGCTGTCTTTTCGATATATTCATCCAAAGTATAATTGAAGTCATTGATGATCCCATTTTTCACACAGAAATCTTTTTCATAAAAATACTTGGAAATAACAACGTCTCTACCATCCCTGACCATATGAATAAACTGAGCGTCAAGTTTGTGCAGCTTTGAATCCGGCATTTCATGACTTTTTATCACGCATGACTCTGTAAGGCCATACGAACTGCTCCCTTGGTACCAAGGATGCTTGGATATATCAAAGGCATTAAAATTGTCATTCACGTAGATATCTCGAACTTCGATGCCCAGAGACTTGGCAAGCATACTTGAAAGCCAGGACCCACCAGATTTTGGGAATTCTGCAACTACTATCTTCAGGTTTTCCGACCCATCTGAACCTAATGCCACTTTAGCCCTTCCCCTCAATATACATAACCATGCTGTCTGAACTGTATGAATATATCTTACTACTATCTCGTCTTACGCAGAATCTCCCACTCAAGGCTCTGCCAACCGGACTAAATTAACACGCCAGACAAAAAAAAAGTGCGGTTATATTAAACCGCACTTCTGATACTATCAAATTTTGTACTTACACACCAAGCAAAAAAAAAGAAGTGTGGCTAGAATAACCACACTTCTTATGCTTTTCAAATCTTGTATCTATACTACTAAAAACTGACAGGATACCACGCTAAACTCCCACCTTTCGAAGCACATATCTCTACAATATCGGTAGCAGCCTTTGTCATCCACATCATACCTTGACTTGAGGCATCGCATCCAGGTTGTGCCACCCCGGTTCCCATATTCATCTGCAATCCTCCACGCACCTTCATGTTGCCATTGTAATCCATAAGCATTGCAACATTTACATTTGACATAGGCTGACCTTGAGTATTACCCTCCTGCAAAAATGCCCTGAACCCAACACCGCCAGATCCAAAAAACACTGATTGGCCATCGGAAGATTTCTGAATCCAGCCGCCCGCTGCTTGATCATAAACGCCACCAGAAGAAATCCAAAAATTGTTCTCAGATACTGACGTAAGATACCCACCATTATCTGCTCCATCTTTGGAAAAGTGAAGTTCAGCTTTAGCTGCTCCACCATTATTTGCAACATCAGCAGCATAATTCGGGATGCTAAGGTTAAAGCCAGTGTTACCAGAATCATCAACAACAAATACATCGTTCGCAGACGGATCCTGCACAATCAGTTTGTTCTCAGCAGCAGATAATCCAGCAGTAAGAGGGATTGCCAAGAGGCCGGTTAACATAATCACCGCTGCTTTGTTCATTACTTTTCTCATTTTCATAGTCTTGCTCTCCTCTGATAATTGTTAAGTTCTACGATTGACAGCGGGAATGCCAAACGGCCAACCAGCACTACAAACGTAATTTTTATTATATAATCAACCCGTTAATAACTGTTATTTTCTACTAGTATTACTTAATTGCCATGCTTGAGTCAAAAAATCAATTTAAAAAAATTATTAACAGCTAACCTAGCTTATAAAATTCCGCATCTGGTTGCAACCCTAAAAAAGGCCGCAACCAGATGCGTTTACCGGGTCCAGACCCTATTCTACCGAAGTTTTATATACTCGGTCAGTACCGTTCCTAACCGGACAGTCATGGCTGGCCCACCAGGATTGGAGATTGTCGTCCAACCTGTTGATGCAGTAAAGGCATCATCAAAGCCGCCTTTCAGAGTTACATAGATATCAAGATCCATCATCAGGCTCTCATTTAAGGTAACTCCCTGCATTTCAATGGTGTCAGTGCCTCCTAAAATGGCATTATAAGCGTCCCAAACGGTATCAAAGCCTGTTCCGGAACTGAGCTGCACCAGAGATGTGGAAGAACAACCCTCATCAGCAACCCCATCGCAGTTGTTGTCAATGGTGTCATCACACAGCTCAATAGCTCCAGGATTCACAGTATCATCACTGTCATTACAGTCTGTAGCATTGTCTACAAAACCACCGGAGGCGGAACATGCATCCTCAGAAAAGGCGGGATCACCATAACCATCCTGATCTGAATCCTGGTAGAAGGTTAATAAGACATCATCATCAATATAGCCGTCGCAGTTGTTGTCCAGAGTATCACAAACTTCGGCTGCTGGTGTTCCGGCCACACAGGTGTCGCCAACCCAGCTACCGCCTGCACAGGTCTCAACACCAGTTGAGCCGCACTCGCCAACTCCACAGCTTGTTGCCTGGCTCAGATCCTCGTCAATAGATCCATCGCAGTTGTTATCAAGGTTATCACAAGTCTCGGCTACCGGGGTTCCGGCCACACAGGTGTCGCCAACCCAGCTACCGGCTGAACAGGTCTCAACACCGGTTGAGCCGCACTCACCAACTCCGCAGCTTGTTGCCTGGCTCAGGTCCTCGTCAACAGAACCATCGCAGTTGTTATCAAGGTTATCACAAGTCTCGGCTGAAGCACTGATCTCTGTCTGGATTACTGCAAATGCCCCGCCAATACAACTCTGAATGCCGGTCTGGCATTCGCCGACATCACTGCCGGTTACAATATCAGCAATGCCATTGTCAGCAGTTCCATCGCAGTTGTTGTCCAAACCGTCGCAGGTCTCAGGCGATGCATTAATTTGTGTCTGAGTCACAACAAAGGCACCATCAATACAGCTCTGAATACCTGTCTGACATTCACCAATATCACTGCCGGTTACAATATCGGCAATACCGTCATCAATATCATCGTTACAGTCATTATCAACGCCGTCACAAACCTCGGCATTGCCGGGGAAGCGATTCGGATCAGCATCGTCACAGTCGGTGCAGACAGACGCTCCATCGCTATCGCCATCGACACCAGGATTTACGGCAGCATCTGTATCGTTACAATCCGTATCATTTAGCACATACCCGGATGGCGCACCGTCACAGGTTGTCGATGCTTCCGCCGCGTTGCCGTAGTAATCGCTGTCGCTGTCCTGATAATAGGTCCTGAAAACCAGGCCCTCATCGACGGCACTGTTACAGTTATTATCAAGTCCATCGCAAATCTCACTGGCACCGTTATGAATAGCGGCATCACTGTCGTTACAGTCGTCCTGAGTCCCTCCACAGGAGCCGATGGAGGTATAGCCATCGTTGTCGATGTCAAAGGTCAGTCCGTTGTCGTCTTCCCCGTCACAATCCTGATCAACCAGATCACCACAGACCAGCTCGGCAGCCCCAGGATGGACAGTAGCATTAGTATCATCACAGTCATCAGCACTGGTATAGTCACAGGAGCCAATAGCAGTAAAACCGTCTCCATCAGCATCAGGATTCAAGCCATTGTCGGCAACGCCATCACAGTCGTTATCAGCGCCGTCGCAAACCTCAGAATTCCCAGAGAAATTATTGATGTCATGGTCATCGCAGTCGCCATCTATCTCAGTATAGCCGTCCCCGTCATTATCCACATCAAGACATTCGTCAGTGTCGGGGTTACAATCATTGTCCCTGCCGTCACAGATTTCGGGGGCCCCTGGGTATATGTTTGCGTCATAATCATTACAATCATCCTGCTGTAAGGACCCATCGCCATCCATGTCGATCGGCTGAGTCTGATCACAGTCTCCGTGAACAGCCCTTACCCAGTAATGATTATGTGAGGACTTCCGTTTCTGTTTGCCGTCCTCAAACGATACGGCATATTTTTTATCATGTTTCTTCGAAGTGGAGGTCCAGTAAAAACCTTCCTGGGTATTGGTGAAATAACTGGTATTGATCCGAGGCCCGATATGCTCAAAGTGATCAATGACTCTGGCAAGTTCCTTGGAAGTCGGCAAATACCAGTTTCTGCAACCGGCCCAGCCGTCACCGTCGGCATCATTATTTAAGGTTTCGACGTACTCCAGGGCTTCCTCCCAGGTGTAGGGACCATTGGCGCCATCCTTCTGCCAAGTCAGGCCGGTCTTTTCATCAAAAACCGTCTCTTCTTCAACCGGGTTTTGCGGATCATGGTCATTATGGTGGGATCTATGGTGGTAGTTATTGCGGTCAGCCAGAGCACTGTTCACAAATATTACAGGCATAATCAGGAATAGTGAAAAAACCGCCAGTACGCTGCATCTTTTCGTGTTGGTAATCATTGGATCACCTCCCACACGCAACGCACATAATTGGCGCCTGATTTAGCTGCGGTATCATCTTCGGCCAGATTAAAATTCATAATCCAAGCATTATCAGTACCATTGTAAGGGTTTCCCGCGTCCTCGGTTGCTGTCCAGTAAACAACAGCTCCCTCTGCGCCATTAAAAATGGAATTCATGGCCACTGCCGCCGGGTCCAATTCCGTATCCACGGACAGATCCAGGAGCGTCTCAAACTGAACAAGGACCGGCAGCTTCCAGCCGGAACTGTGGCTGCCTAAATCCAGACCAGAGCAGTATGTACCAGCATCGGCCCAATTCCTGGCAGTTCCGTCAGCCACTTTCTGCCACAAAAGGCCTGTAACAGTATCTGTCACCGTTCCATCGCCATTGTCAGTATAATCCATGCTTTTCTGCTGAACTAAGTTGCCATCCTGGCCAAAATAGGCCTCTCCCGGCGCGGGACATGGAACGATAAGATTGCCGTCGGCATCGTAGCACTCTGTAATCCCGGTGTCCGGAACCTGAAAAGCACCGGCGAGACTGACCGACACAAAAAATAACAGTATTGTTAATTTCAGCCGCCTAAAGATCATTTTTTCCCCCATTTATTAACTATTTATCTATTTAAAAGAATAAGCCTTTATCTTTATATTTTGTCAGGCACTCCATACAAAAATGCCGAGCAACCTAACACAACTCAGGCAACCCGGCTATCTTTAGAAGATCCATGGCTTGATTTACCAACGGGCCGGGTACAATATAAATCCGTCCCCGCTTCGCAACGGGTTTGGCCGTACAAATTATAATTAGGTTCTACCAGAGCAATAAATGTGCCGAGACAGCTAAAAAAAACAATCTCAATAATTACAGAGTATTGCCAGGATAAGATCATTAATTACTAGAAAACCAACAAAGCTACTTGGTAGTATAGCCAATTTCTATCCGGGAATTTCACCAGATGTTGCGAACCGAACTCCGCCCCCTTTCATTTTTATCACCGCTAAGGCGCAGAGGACGCAAAGTTTTTTTGTATTTAATTTCACGTAGTTCGCGCCTTAAGAGAAGCGGCCGGTTTATTTCCCCCCTCCCCCCGGTAAGGGAGGTTTTTATTGGGAGTGCAGCGTTCAGATTTTAGCTAGGGGGCTGTCCGAGAATAGCCTCCTAGCCCATGATAAAGCCTTATATCGTTATCGAAGAATAATGCCGTCCACGACAACCGTACCGTTGCTGATGACCATGGCTGGTCCAACCGGAGCAGAAATGATAGTCTGCCCAACTGCCGGGTCCTCAAAGTAACAGTCATAGCCTCCTTTCAGGTTTACGTAGAAAGGCTGATCAAGGAGCAGATTTTCTACAATTTCCAACTCCTGCATACTGATAGTGTCGGCCCCAACTACGCCAATATTGTCATACGCCAGCTGAATCGTGGAATACGGATTTGAAGAACCCAACAGCACCGGCTCATCGTAACAAGTTGCCGTCACGGTTTCGACTTTAAAGTACACCAATATCATATGCGAGGCTGAGACATTGGTGAAGGTATATGAAGTGTCCGAACCAACGTTGGCGCCATCAACTTGGATCCTATCCACTTCGTAACCGGAATCAGGGGTAATAGTGAAGGTAATATCCGTCCCGCCATTCACATCTATAAAGCCTGAAGGTGAAATCGATCCATTAAGGTTCGCCCTTGCGTCGATAGTAAAGACCTCTACAGGACCCGTGAGGAGATTGGCGCCAGGCACCTGAACAGGCGTTGAACTGCTGGTAGTGGTGCCATTGCCTAATTGTCCGGAGAAGTTACGGCCCCAGGCATACACCGTGCCGTCATCCTTGACCGCCAGGGTGTGAGCACCGCCGCCGGTAATGGTTTTTACATTACTGAAGCCGGAAACCTGGACGGGAACATCACTGTCATCAGTAGAACCGTCTCCCAGCTGTCCATAGCCGTTAAGCCCCCAGGACCAAGCCAACCCATTTGCATCAAGGGCCATGGCATGGCGATAGCCAGCCACAATGGCGGTCACATTGGTGAGATAGCCGGTAGGATCGGCAAAGTCTACAACCTGCACAGGAGTGTTGCTGTACAATGCACTGCCATCATCACCCAGCTGCCCATAGTAGTTATCACCCCAGGTCCAGACCGTACCATCGGCTTTGCGCACCAGACTAAACTCATAACCAGCCGCAACATTAGTCACACCGGTGAGACCGGAAACCTGAGCCGGAGTTGAGCTGTCAAGGAGGTCGCCACTGCCCAGCTGCCCATAATTATTGCCTCCCCAAGCCCAGACCGTGCCATCCACGCTAAGAGCCAGAGCATGAGAGCCGCCGGCCGCGATGGCCCTGATATTGGCAATGCCCCCTACATAGATCGGCAAAGCAGTCTCGGTAACCGAGTCGGTACCAAGCTGCCCTTTCGTGTTCAATCCCCAGGCCCAGACCGAACCGTCGCTCCTGAGCGCCAGGCTGTACTCGTAACCAGCAGAAACGGCAATTACATTTGCGACCCCTAGAACCTGCGCAGGAAGATTATTGTCTTGTTGCGCACTGCCATCTAAACCGTTGCCCAGCTGTCCATGACTGTTACTTCCCCAGGCCCAGACTGTCCCATCCAGCTTGAGGGCCAGAGTATGAGAATCCACAGACGAAATTGCCATCACTTTGTTGAGACCAAAGACCTGCACAGGGGTTTTTCGCTGGGTATATGTACCATCACCCAGCTGCCCGTTGGAGTTCTCACCCCAAGCCAGGACAGTTCCGTCAGCCTGAAGGGCCACGCTATAATCCCAACCGCCCATTACCTGCACGCTGGGCGGCAAGTCTAACAGCTGTACAGGAACATAGGCATCATCATTAGTTCCATCACCCAGCTGACCGAAGCTGTTGTCGCCCCAGGTCCAGACCGTGCTGTCATCCTTAAGCGCTACTGTATGATAATATCCAGCAACAACGGCAGTCACATTGGTAAGGTCAACTGCCTGCATAGGGACAGCGCTGTCCTCGTCATCATCGTCACCCAGCTGACCATAGAAATTATTACCCCAACCCCAGACAGTACCGTCAGATTCGAGGGCTACACTATGAGTTGCACCAGCGGCGATTGCTGTCACGTTAACCAGGCCGGACACCTGCACCGGCAGCGGGCTGTCTGGACCTTCATTCCCCAGTTGGCCATAGCCGTTAACGCCCCACCCCCAGACACTTCCGTCATCTTTAAGCGCCAGGATAAAGTGGCCATGCGTCGCAACACTCGTCGCTCCGGTAAAGCCAAAGACAGAGACAGGCAGCGACCTATGGCTGGTGGTACCATCACCAAGCTGGCCCCAGGAGTTATTTCCCCAAGTCCAGACCGTGTCGTCACCTATAACCGCCGCTGAGTGGTAGTAGCCGGCAGCAATGGCTGTCACATTGGAGAGGCCGGAAACCTGTACAGGGGTTGTGCGTTTCGAATTAGTACCGTCACCCAGCTGCCCATAGAAATTATATCCCCAGGCCCAGACTGTGCCATCATCCTTAAGCGCCAGGCTGTGAAAATTACCAGCGGCAATTGCCACGACATTAGTAAGGCTTGAAACCTGCATTGGGACGTTGCTGCCGGCAGTACTTGAATTGCCTAATTGTCCGTAAGAGTTATACCCCCAGCTCCAGACCGTTCCATCGTTCTTGAGCGCCAGGCTGTGAGAGCCGCCAGCGGCAACTGCTATCACATTGCTGATGTTGGAAACCATTACAGGAACGGCACTATCGTTACCAGTACCATTGCCCAGTTGTCCGTGATCGTTCAGGCCCCAGGCCCAGACCGTGCCATCATCCTTAATACCCATTGTATGGCCATCGCCCGCCGCTACTGTCACAAAATTGCCGTCACAAGCATCACCGATTCCATCACCATCAGCATCGCCCTGAGTAGGATTAGGTACCATAGGACAGCTGTCAAAACAGTCCGCTACCCCGTCAAGATCCGTATCGATATCGGAGATGCCGCAGCCACAGACACCAGGATCAATCTTGTCAATATCAGCCGAGCAAAGATCACAATCATCACCAAATCCGTCACCATCCGGATCAGGGCTGAAGGTCAACGGCGCTGAATCATAATCATCCTCACAGCCGTCATTATCTGAGTCATTATCGCCAGCATCACAGATTCCATCACCATCAGTATCGGTACCATCGTTGGCTACATCATCCATACCGTTTGAACAGTCGTCACAGGTGTCGCCATCAACATCGCGGCACAGTGTGTTGTCAAACGGATCAGAGTCGATACCGTCATCCACACCGTCATTATCATCATCCGGGTCGCCGATATCACAGAGGCCGTCGGTATCATTGTCTGTGCCATCATTGTTGATATCATCCGTGCCGCTCGAACAGTCGTCACAAGTATCGCCATCAGCATCGCGGCACAGCGTGTTGTCAAATGGATCAGAGTCGCTGCCGTCAACAACCCCGTCATTATCATCATCCGGGTCACCAACATCACAAAATCCGTCAGCGTCAGTGTCGATACCGTCATTCATGAAATCGGCCGTGCCGTTTGAACAGTCGTCGCAGCTATCACCATCCAGGTCGCGGCATACTGTGTTGTCCAGTGGGTCAGAGTCGCTGCCGTCAACAACCCCGTCATTATCATCATCCAGATCACCTGCATTACAGGCACCATCACTGTCAGTATCAAGGCCATCATTATTAGGTGCATCGATACCGCTTGAACAGTCGTCACAGGTATCGCCATCCAGGTCGCGGCATACTGTGTTGTCCAGTGGGTCAGAGTCGCTGCCGTTGATAACACCGTCATTATCCTGGTCCGGATCACCGGCATCACAGAGACCGTCACTGTCAGTATCAGTACCGTCGTTGTTCGGTGCATCTACACCGCTTGAGCAGTCATCACAGCCGTCACCATCAGCGTCACGGCATACCGTGTTGTCCAATGGTGCAGAGTCGTAAATGTCGGCTACACCGTCATTATCTTTATCGCCGTCACCGGCATTACAGAGACCGTCGCCATCCGTATCAAGGCCGTCATTAGCTGGATCATTATCGGCCAACGGACCAAAATCGTCGGTACCCACCGTACAGTCGTCACAGCTGTCGCCGTCAGCATCAGCGCAATAATTGGGGTTCAGAGGAGAGCTGTCTAAACCGTCGAGCACACCGTCGTTGTCATCATCAGCATCACAATCGTTGCCTTCGCCATCACTATCCGTATCAGGACTGAAGGTCAACGGGGCAGGATCAACGCCATCGGCACAACCGTCATTATCCTTATCAGTGTCACCGGCATTACAGATCCCGTCACCATCCGTATCAAGGCCATCATTGGCTGGAGTATTATCCGGCTGCGAACCGAAATTGTCGGTACCAATTGCGCAGTCGTCACAGCTGTCGCCATCGGCATCAGCACAGACATCAGGGTTCAAAGGATCAGTATCAGAACCATCCAGGACACCGTCATTATCATCATCGGTATCGCAGTCATTGCCTGCAAGATCGCCATCCGTATCGGGACTGAAGACGAGCGGAGCAGGATCAACGCCATTGGCGCACTTATCATTATCCCGATCCGGATCGCCGGCATCACAGAGACCGTCACTATCGGTATCAAGTCCGTCATTAGCTGGTGCATTATCTGCCTGCGGACCGAAGTTGTCGGTTCCTACCGCACAATCGTCACAGGTGTCACCATCAACATCAGCACAGAGATCAGGGTCCAACGGAGCAGTATCGGTAACATCAAGTACACCGTCATTATCATCGTCGGTGTCACAGTCGTTGCCCAGACCGTCTCCGTCTGTATCAGCACTAAAGACGAGCGGAGCAGGATCGGACCCATTTGCACAACCGTCATTATCTTTATCAGGATCAGTGGCATCACAGATACCATCGCTGTCAGTATCAAGACCATCGTTGGCCGGATCGTTGTCGGCCAGCGGACCAAACCCGTCCACGCCTACCGCACAGTCGTTACAACCGTCGAGATCAGCGTCCTGGCAGATGAACGGATTCAAGAA